>NZ_JBHJRC010000153.1:0-18958 GCF_042261735.1 Kitasatospora sp. NPDC056327
CGCCTGGCGACCGAGCCGTTCCCGGGAAGCGCCTGCCGGGTCCTCCCGTGGCGGACCCGGTCGGCGGTTCCGGGCGTCTCAGCCGCGGACGAGGGTGAGGCCGATGCCGGTGCCCTGGCCCTGCACGAAGGCCAGCTGGATCAGCAGCTCGATCGTGGGCTCGATGTAGCGGGCGTTGGCCAGCGGGCCGGCGTCGACCGCGTCGAAGCCGAGCTCGGTGGCCAGCTCCAGGGCGGTCTTCTTGGCGTCCTCGTCGTCGCCGGCGATCGGGAGGAAGAGCTTGGCACCGTTCACGGCACCGGTCGCCAGGTGGTTGGCGAACACGCTGTTGAAGGCCTTGGCGACCTTGGCGCCCGGCAGCGCCTTGGCGACCTCCTCGCCGCCCGAGGTGGTGTGACCGACGGTCAGCGACACGTAGTCGGGGGCCAGCGGGTTGGTGGCGTCGATGACGACCTTGCCGGACAGGGCCGACTTGATCGCGGGGTCGAGACCGGCGACCGCGGCGAACGGCACGGCCAGCACCACCACGTCGGCGGCAGCGGCGTCCCGGGCGACCTCGGCCGCGGCGACGGCGCTGTTCACCGCGGTGACCTCGTGGCCCGCGGCGGCGAACCGACCCTCCAGCGCGCCACCGACGTTGCCCTTGCCAATGACGAGGATCTTCGACATGTGCGGTTTCCCCTTTGGGAGTTGCGGATACTGCTTCGAATTCGAAGCGCTGCTCCGACTATAGACATCCTTCCAATTCGAAGCAACACCCGGAGCCGCCGCGACACACGGCGTTCACCCGGCCAGCGCCGCCACCTCGTCCAGCGCCCTCGCACAGGCGGTGAGGTCCGCCGGCGTGGGCGCCGTCCAGGCCGCACGGTCACCGCGCAGTCCGGCCAGGAAGGCCACCAGGGCGTCCCCGGCCGCGGGCGGGCGGTACGCCTCCACGGCGGTCCGGCCGTCCGCCGCGAGCAGCACCGCGCCGCCGTCGACCGCGACCGAGCCCTCCGTGCCGTCGAAGCGCAGTCGCAGCCCGCCCGGCCGGGTCGTCCAGTCCGCCCGTACGGTGACCGGCACACCGGCCCAGTCGAGCAGCGCCGTGCCGCCGGCGTCCACGGCGAGCCCCGGCCGGCGGCGCAGCACCGCGCCGCGCACCGCGAACGGCGCGTCCGGGCGCAGCCAGCGGAGCAGGTCGAGCAGATGGATCCCGAGGTCCGCGAAGGCCCCGGTGCCGCCGTGCTCCGGGCGCGTCATCCAGCCGGTCCGGCCGGCGAAGATCCCGTCCGGGAGCCCGGGGTGACAGAAGGCCAGCCCGGCGCCGGTCGGTTCGCCGATGCGGCCCTCCGCAAGGAGGGTCCGGAGCCGGCGCAGCGCGGGGGCGCAGCGCAGGAACATCGCGGTGGCCACCGGCACGGACGCCGGAGCCCGGCCGATCTCCTCGATCAGCCGGGCGGTCCGTGCGGCGTCCGCCGCCAGGGGCTTCTCCACGAGCGCCGGCACCCCGGCGGCCAGCGTCTCGCGGAGCAGTTCGCCGTGCCGGGCCGTGGTGGAGCAGATCACGGCCGCGTCGGCGCCGGTCAGCGCGGCCCGGGCGGTCGGCGCCCACCGGACACCGGGCAGGTCCGCCCGCCACGGGGGCGGGTCGGGCAGGACGGCCGCCGGGCCACCGTCCGCCCGGAGCACCGCGAGGTGGTCGGCGAGGTGGATGTGCGCGGTGCCCAGGACGGCGACCCTCGGCCGGGACCGGTCCGGCGCGGCGGACACCGGTGCCTCACCGGGCGGCGGCGCGCTCGGCCGCGTGCGGCGCGACCAGGCCCAGGAAGGAGCGGTCGCAGTAGACCAGCGGGCTGCGGTCGCCGACGTGGACGGCCTCCACCCGGCCGACGAGGATGGAGTGGTCACCGCCGTCGAGCACCTGGTGGAGCGTGCAGGCCACCCGGGCGGCGGCCTCCGGGATGCCGGGCAGCCCGAGCTCCAGCGGTTCGACTCCCCCGGCCGCGAACCGGTCGACGCCGGAGGTGGCGAACCGCCGGGCCAGTCCGGCCTGTTCCTCGGCCAGGATGTTGATCATGAACCGCTCGGCGGAGACGAACGCCCGGTGGGTGCTGGCCCCCTTGTCGAGGCAGATGAGCACCAGCGGCGGGCTCAGCGACAGGGAGCTGAACGAGCTGCCGGTGAACCCCCAGCGCCGTCCCTCCGCGTCGACCGTGGTGGCCACCGCCACCGGCCCGGGCACCCGGGCCATCGCCTGTGTGAATTCGTCGAGTTCCATGGACATGGCGGATCACTCGTTCCTTCGGATCGTTCGCTCCGACCGGTGGTCGGACCGCTGGTCGGGGTCGTTCGGGTCGTCCGCCCGTCGCGGGCCCGGCAGCTCCGCGGAGGCCGTCCCGGGTGCGGGGCCGTGGCCGTCCTCGCCGCCCCGCCGGGCGGCCGTGCGCGGCCGGTCGTCGTCGGCGCGGGCCAGTGCCGCCAGGAAGGTGCGCGCCCAGTGGTCCACGTCGTGGGCCAGCACGTGGGCGCGCTGCTCGGCCATCCGGCGCCGGCCCTCCTCGGCGGGCTGGTCGAGGGCCGCCTCGACGGCGTCCTTGAGGCCCTCCAGATGGTGCGGGTTGACCAGGTGGGCGCCGGTCAGTTCGGCGGCGGCGCCGGCGAACTCGCTGAGCACCAGGGCGCCGCCGAGGTCGTGCCGGCTGGCCACGTACTCCTTGCAGACCAGGTTCATGCCGTCGCGCAGCGACGTCACCAGCATCACGTCGGCCGCCTGGTAGAGCGCGGTGAGTTCGGCCGGGCCGACCGAGGTGTGCAGGTAGTGCACGGCCGGGCGGCCCACCCGGCCGAACTCGCCGTTGATCCGGCCGACCGTCCGCTCGATCTCCTCGCGCAGCCGGCGGTAGTGGTCCACCCGTTCCCGGCTCGGGGTGGCGATCTGCACCATGGTCACCTCCCCCGGGCTGATCCGTCCCTCCGCCAGCAGCTCGTGGAAGGCCCGCAGCCTGAGGTCGATGCCCTTGGTGTAGTCGAGCCGGTCGACGCCCAGCACGACGCGGCGGGGGTTGCCGAGCGCGGCCCGGAGCTCGGCCGCGCGCTCCCGGACGGCGCCGGTGCGGGCGAGCCGGTCGATCGCGCCGGCGTCGACCGAGATCGGGAACGCGCCGACCCGGACCTCGCGGCCCGTCGGGCCGTCCGGGCCGGCCGGGCCCAGGACTCCGGGCGCCGTCTCCCGGGCGCCGGCCAGCCTCCCCGCCAGCCAGCGGAAGTTCGTTGCGCCGCCGGGCCGCTGGAAGCCGATCAGATCGGCGCCGAGCAGCCCGTCGACGATCTCCCGGCGCCACGGCAGCTGCAGGAACAGCTCGATGGGCGGGAACGGGATGTGCAGGAAGAAGCCGATCCGCAGGTCCGGACGGAGCTCGCGGAGCATCGCGGGCACCAGCTGGAGCTGGTAGTCCTGGATCCAGACGGTCGCCCCCGGGGCGCTCGCCGCGGCGGCGGCCTCGGCGAACTTCCGGTTCACCCGCACATGGGAGTCCCACCAGCGGCGGTGGTAGGCCGGCGGCACCACCACGTCGTGGTACAGCGGCCAGAGCGTGGCGTTCGAGAAGCCCTCGTAGTGGTCGCGGAACTCGGCGGAGCTCAGTGGGACCGGGTGCAGCCGCAGGCCACCGTCGGTGAACGGCTCCACGGTCGCGTCCGGGACGCCGGGCCAGCCCACCCAGACGCCGCGGCGGGCCCGCAGGAACGGTTCCAGCGCGCTCACCAGCCCGCCCGGGCTTCGCTTCCAGCGCTCGGTGCCGTCGGCGGCCCGGTCGAGCACGGCCGGCAGCCGGTTGGCCACGATGACGAAGTCGGAGCTCCCGGCGCGGGCCGGTCGCGTGGTCGGATCGTTCAACGCAGGTTCCTCGTTTCGGTCGCCCGGCGCGGGCCACCGGAGTCGGCGGTGGACTCCCGTGGCCCGTACCGGCGTTCGGCCGATCCGGCGGTCCGGAGCGGTCCGGCTAGGCCGCGCGGAAGTCGACGATCGTCTTGAGGTCGGTGGTGTTCCGGTAGTTCTCGAAGATCCCGATCAGACCGTTGTAGTCCTCGAAGCTGTGCACGGTGGAGAGCAGCCTCCGGCCGTCGACGATCCCCGAGCGCAGCATCTGCATGGCGGCCTGGATGACGTTGGCCGAGTGGTGCATCGGGAAGGCGCTGACGTCGAACGGCGAGGCGACGATGTTGATGCCCTTGGCGAGCATCAGCCAGGTGTCGAACTTCTGCATCTCCTGGGAGGCGCCGTAGAGCACGTACTTGCCCTTGGGCTTCAGCTTGCGCATCGCCACCCGCCGCGGGTCCTTCTGCTCGTCCTCGACCTTGACGGTGGGCAGGGCGTCGAAGACGTAGTCGAAGGTGTTCTCCGGCACCTCCTCGATCAGCTCGTCCGGCAGGTAGGCCCGCTCGGTGAAGTGCTCGACGGCGTGCGCGTTGCGCTCGGGGTTGGCGTCCACCGAGACCACCGAGTTGGGTGCGAACAGCCGCTTGATCACGCTGCCGGCGATGATGCCGATCGGGCCGGTGCCCATGATCAGGACCCGGTCCCCGATCCTCGGCGGGTTGGCCAGGATCGAGCGCAGCGCGCCGGTGACCGGCTCGATGAAGGAGGCCTGGAGGTCGTCCAGGTCGTCCGGGATCTTCACGGCGGCGGCCCGGTGGTCGTCGGAGAAGTTGCGGTCCGCCCAGAAGACGTCCTCCTTCACCTCGCCGGAGAAGATCGGCCGGAGCGTGCGGTACTCGGCGAAGCCGCCGAAGTCGGTCTGGCCCCAGTAGACGATCCGGTCCCCGACCGCGATGTCCGGGTGGTCGAACGCGGCGCCGACCTCGACCACCTCGCCGAGGTACTCGTGGCCCAGCACGACCGGGTACTCGGAGGGGAACAGGTGACCCTCGAAGAAGGAGATGTCGGTCGAGCAGATGGAGACGCACCGGGTCTTGAGCAGCAGGCCGTCGACCGGGACCCGCGGCTTCTCCAGCTCGGCCAGGATCGTCTTGCGGGGGGCGATGAGCTGCAAGGCCTTCATGGTGTGCATGGAATTCCCTTCCTGCGGTTCGAAAGAGCTGGTGTACGAATTCCTAGCGGCGGACACTGAGGCCCCCGCCGAGCAGGTACTGGCCGGCCATCTCGATGTTCGTGGGCGACACCGTGATGTGCTTCTCGGCCGAATGCATGTCGCGGAAATACCGTTCCAGCGGATTGTCCGCGTATATCGAACTTGAGCCGGCCAGCCGGAACAGCAGGTCGACGGCGGCCGAGGAGTTCTCGGCGACGGTGGCGGCGGAGAGCCTGAGCGTCGCGCTCAGCGCGTCACCGCCGTCCCGGCCGTGCCGGGACGCGTGCCAGGCCGCGTCCTCCAGCAGCAGCCGGGCCGAGCGCACCAGGATCTCCGCCCGGCCCACCCGCTCCTGGACGACGTGGCCCGCGGCCAGCGTGCTCAGCCCCAGCGCGGGGGTCTTGCCGCCGGCGAAGGCCTTGAAGGCGGCCAGCGCCCCCTGGGCGATGCCCAGTGCGGTCGCCGCCGTGCCGAAGAGGCCCCAGTCGTAGTAGCTGACGGCGTGGGCGCGCGACGGCCGGGCGGGCGGGGCGGCGACCATCGCCGCCATGTCCACCGCGTACGCGTCGGCGACGAAGACGTCCTCGACCAGGTAGTCCTCGCTCCCGGTGCCGCGCAGGCCCAGGGTGTACCAGGTGTCGAGCATCCTGACCCGCTCGCGCGGCACGAAGAGCATCCTGATGTCCGGAGCGCCGGACGGCCCCCTGCGCGGCTGCCCGTCCTCGGTGACGACCGCCGCGCTGACGAACCAGGCGGCGTGCGCCGACCCGCTCGCGAAGCCCCAGCGCCCGTTCAGCCGGTAGCCGCCCGGAACCGCCTCGGCCCGGCCGGTCGGGTTGACCGACCCGATCACCAGCGCCGGCTGGTCCCGGAACAGCTCCCGGGAGACCGCCTCCGGCAGGTAGTCGGAGAACCGGGCGATCGCCGCCTGGACACCCATCTGCCAGGCCACCGAGGCGTCCACCCGGGCCAGTGCCGTCAGCACCGCGCCGGCGGTCCGCAGCTCCACCCGGGCGCCGCCGAACTCCTCCGACACCACCATGCGGTGGATTCCGGCGGCGGCCAGCGCCTCGAACACCGGCACCGGCATCCGCCGCTCGCGCTCCGCCTCGTCGCGGAACTTCTCGATCACCGGGGTTATTCCGGCGACCTTCTCCAACCATTCCCGGGCCTCCGCCGATATCGGGACCCGATTGATCAGCTCCGGCTGATCCGTATTCATGCTCACCACCCGACCTCCTCCGTTCCGCACCAAACATAGGACGGCCGGGGCCCTGTGCAACAACGCCGGGACAGGGATTTCCACGACATTCGGAAAAGGCGTCGGCCGGATACCCGGCGGGTATCCGGCCGACGCCTTTTGACGCGGTCCTTTCAATTGTCGGCGGAGTTCTCCCCGCCCGGGGTCACGCCGGCCTGGAGTCCCCCCGGTCGGCCAGCTCCAGCTCCCGCGCGAAGCGGTCCCAGACCGCCACGCAGTCGCGCACCGCGGCGGCCAGGGTGCCGCGGCGGTACGGGGGGATGCCCCGGATCACCCGGTCCCCCTCCGCGTCCGCCAGCGCCCGGTTGTCGAGCAGCCGCAGCACCAGGCGCCCCGCCTCGGTGAAGCGCAGCGAGGGATCCCGGCGCAGCGCCAGCAGGGCGTCGCCGCGCGGGCCGTCCGGGGGCGGGGCGCCGTCGTCCGGCCCGGCCCGGCGCTGCCGGGGCACCAGCGGGCTCGGCGGCGCGGCACCCCCGGCGGCGTCGTCCGGGGCGGCGGGCCGGCCGGCCCGCCCCGCCGGCACGGGGCTCTCGCCCTGCCGCAGCCGCTCCCGGACGTTGCGCGCGGTGCCGGTCGAGATCCCGACCGCGGAGGCGATCTGACGCAGTGACGCGTCCGGGTGCGCCTGGATGAACGCGGCCGCCCGCCGGCGCCCCGCCGTGCCGTCCACCGGCCGGACCCGGCCGTCCAGCCCGATCCTGGTGTGTAACTGTGGAATGTCCCCAGTTGCACGTTGGCGGATCTCCGCGACGGTCTTCACCGACAGCCCGGCGGCGACCGAGATGGCCCGGTCCGACCAGTCCGGGTGCGAGGTCATGATCCGCCGCGCGGCCGCCGACCGTTCCCCCCGCGAGAGCTGGAGGCCGTGCCGGACGTTCGACTGCACGGCGAGGACGAAGGCCTCGGCGTCCGTTCCCTCGAAGAACAGGACCTCGATCTCCGAACGCCCCAGCAGCTCGGCCGCGCGCAGCCGGTGCATGCCGTCGATGACCCGCATGGTGGAACGGTGGGCGACGATCGGCGGCAGCCCGCGGGCCGTCATCAGCTTGCGGACGTGCTGCGGATCCACCTCCCCCGCCCGCGGCGAGTCGGCGGGCCGCAGGGCGCTGATCGCCACGGTGGCCACGACGGTGGACGGTCTCTTCGCGTACTCGGTCATTTCTGTGCTCCCCCGTTCGTCGGTCATGCGTACTGCCGCCCCGCGTCGAACCAGCGGGCCGCCCGGCCCCGGCCGCCCGGATCCAGCAGGTTCCGGTACAGGTAGGCCGCCGAGACCATGGTCATGTGGTGGTGCCACCCCGGATACGAGCGTCCCTCGAAGTCGTTGACGCCGTAGTCGAGTTCGAGTTCCCGCAGGACGCGGTCGGCCCGCCCCTGGTGCCGGGCCAGTGCCAGCACCTCGGCGGCCGGCCGGTCGAGGATGCCGGTGATCCAGTAGCGGCCGCGGCCGGCCGGCGTCCGCCGGCTGAGCAGCCGGTAGGTCCGCTCGGCCGTGACCCCGAGGTCGGCGCCGGGCAGCCGGACCGCCGCGGACACGGTGGCACCGGGGTGCCGCGGGTCCGGGTCGCAGACCGCGGCGGCGGTGGAGACGCCCTTCGGCTGCGGTGCGCTGCCGACGGCACGCGGCCGCGCGGTCGGCAGCACCGGCTGGGTGGGTGCCACCTCGACCACGAACTCGACCCCCCGCAGGCCGAGTTCGAGGGCCAGGCGGCTGATGTTGGTGGCCGTCCGGAGGTCCGCCACCAGCGGGAGGCTGCTCCCGGGGAAGCGTCCGAGCATGACGTCCACCAGCTCCAGCACGTTCATGCACAGCGGCTGCGGGCCCACCGAGGCGGGAATCCTGGCCCGCCGGCGGTTCTCGGCGCCGTCCCAGCTCTCGTCCAGGAAGAGGGTCCAGTCCACCGGGATGCTCTCCTCCTCCGAGGAGAGGAAGAGCCCCGCCGCCACCTGGCAGTTGACGGCCCGGCCGAGCTGCGGCAGGAACCGCCGGTGGACGCCCACCGAGTGGGCACCGCGCTTCGGGATGCTCAGGATGCCCGCCGTCCACGCCCGGACCGGCATCCGGCGGTCCGCCACGACCGCCAGCTTGTCCCGGGCCGGCATCCAGTCCCACGGGCTGGAGTTGATGAATTGCTGGAGCCCGTACGTGGCGTTGGTGACCGACGGAATGACCCGGGCCATTTCCCGCAGCGACTTCTTGCCGTCGACACTGAGCAGCCCGGTCAGATAGGCACAGGCCCATCGACGCTGGTCAGCACGGTGCAGGTGGCTGAACGCCTCTTCGGCCAGACCGGCCGGCGAGTCGCCATTGATTGTTCTCGCGCCTGTTTCGATCGCCTGCAAGTTGATGATCCCCCCATGATCCCCCACGCCGCCGTACCGGTGGCGCGCTTGATCGGAATATCCCTCGTCAAGGATTCGCCGTGCCAGAACCAGGTGAACAATAGGACGACCGGGCCCACCCGGAGGTTCCGGTCCCCGGCCCCGATCCGGCCGGAATCGCCCCCGGTGAAACGGGCCGGTCCGGGGCGGGGCGGAGTCCGGGCCGGGGGGCGCGCCCCGGCGGGATCCACGGCGATCGCGGCCGGACCGGACGGATCGCCCGCACGCCGGAGGGGAGTCCCTCGGCGAAACATTAGCGAAGCTTTGCGATGTACCGGTCGAATCCATGAAATGCTATTAAGATCTACTGTCGACAATAGTGGCCGTGCGGCCGGTCCGCACGCCACCATTGCCCACGCCGAACGACTTTGGCAGTTTTACTCCGCAGCGTATCGGCGCGATCACCCCGCCCGGCGCGGGGCCGCCGGATTCATTTCAGCAGCCCCCCGGCAATGACCGGACCGCGGGAATAAACGGAACGGACCCGCCGCTTTCCGCCGGCGGGTCCGTTCCGAACTCCGGGAATGCCACCGCACGGGGGCGGTGGGCGGAGAAGTGCTCAGGCCGAGGCCGCGGTGAGGGCCGCGATCTCGTCCCCGGTCAGGGTGAGGCCCGGGAAGGCCAGCAGCGCGGGCAGCTGCTGCAGGGTCCGCGCACTGGCGATCGGCCCGACCACCGTGGGCTGCGCCGCCAGCCAGGCCAGCGCCACGGTGGCCGGCTCCGCGCGGTGCGCGGCCGCGACCCTCACCAGCTCGGCGAGCACCCGCTCGCCGCGTGGCGTGCCGACGTACCCCGCCACCCGGGAGGCCCGCGCGCTGTCCACCGCGCCGCCCGGCCGGTGCTTGCCCGTCAGGAAGCCGGAGGCGAGCGAGAAGTACGGCAGCACACCGAGGCCGTGCCGCTCGGCCAGGGTCTGCAGCGGACCCTCGTAGGTCTCCCGGGAGACCAGGTTGTAGTGCGGCTGCAGCGCGACGTAGCGCGCCAGCCCCTCCCGCTCGGAGAACCGCAGCGAGGCCTCAAGCCGCTCCGGGGTGATGTTGGAGGCGGCGATCTGGCGAACCTTGCCCTCTTTCACCAGCCCGTCGAGCGCGGTGATGATGTCCTCGACCGGGACGGACGGGTCGTCGAAGTGCGTGTAGTAGAGGTCGATCCGGTCGGTGCGCAGCCGGCGCAGGGACGCCTCGGCGGCGGCCCTGATGTTCGCCGGCGCGAGCCCGCGGTACTGCGGGTGGTTGCTCACCTTGGTGGCGACCACCACGGAGTCCCGGTTGCCGCGGGCGGCCAGCCAGTTGCCGATGATGACCTCGGACTCGCCGCCCTGGTTGCCGGGCACCCACATCGAGTAGCTGTCCGCGGTGTCGACGAAGTTGCCGCCGGCGGCGGCGTAGGCGTCGAGGACCGCGAACGAGGTCGGCTCGTCGGCGGACCAGCCGAAGACGTTGCCGCCGAGGTTGAGCGGGAAGACCTCCAGGTCGGAGGTGCCGATCTTGCGGAGTACGGTCATGGGGTCAACTGCCTTTGCTTGTCACGTGGTTGCTTCGTCGTACGGAGGTCCGTCCGCCGGCCGCCCGCGGACCGCGCGGGGCGGTGCGCGGGCGGCCGGCGGACGGCGGTTCGGCCGGGCCGTCAGGTCGGGCCGTCCGGTCGGGCCGTCCGGTCGGGCGGGCGGCCCGGCCGGTGGTGCGGTCGGTGGTCCGGTCAGCGGTTGGCGGCCGGTTGCGCGGCGACCTCGCCGGCCCCGGCGGCGACGGGTCCGGCCTGGCCGGGCGGCCCGTCGGCGGGCAGCGGGGCCCCGCCGGTGCCCGACCGCCGTTCCAGACCGCTGGAGAGCAGTGCGAGCAGCAGCGCCGAGCCGGCCAGCCCGGCACCGACCCAGTTCGCCGAGGTGTAGGAGTGGCCCGCGTCGATGACCAGGCCGCCGAGCCAGGCCGCCAGCGCGTTGCCCAGGTTGAACGCCCCGATGTTGACGGCCGAGGCCAGCGTCGGCGCCCCCGAGGCCTGGTCCAGGACGCGCTTCTGCAGCGGCGGGACGGTCGCGAAGCCGAGCGCGCCGATCAGGGCGAGGGTGACCGCCGCCGCGATCTTGTTGTGCGCGGTCGCCGTGAACACCGCGAGCACCAGGGCGAGCGAACCGAGCGAGGCGTACAGCATCCGCATCAGCGACTTGTCGGCGAACCGGCCGCCGACCAGGTTCCCGCCGACCATGCCGAGGCCGAAGAGCACCAGGAGCCAGGTCAGCGCCGAGTCGGAGTAGCCCGTCACCTCGGTCATCATCGGCGTGATGTAGGTGACCGCGGCGAAGACACCGCCGAAGCCCAGCACGGTCATCCCCATCGCCAGCAGCACCTGGACGTTGCCGAAGGCGGCCAGCTCGTGCCTGACCCGCACGCCCTCCGGCCGCTCCAGCTCGGGGACGAGCCTGGCGACGCCGAGCAGGCCGACCACGCCGAGCCCGGCGACCACGAAGAAGGTGACCCGCCACCCCAGGTGCTGGCCGACCAGCGTGCCGAGCGGCACGCCGAGCACGTTCGCCACGGTCAGGCCGGTGAACATGGTGGCCAGCGCCCGGGCCTGCTTCTCCGGTGCGACCAGGCTCGACGCCACCACCGCGCCGATGCCGAAGAACGCGCCGTGCGCGAGGGAGGCCACCACCCGCCCGGCGAGCATCACCCCGAAGACGGGCGCGGCGGCGGACAGCGCGTTGCCCACGATGAACAGGCCCATCAGCAGCATCAGCATCCGCTTCCTGGGCACCCGGGTGCCCAGGATCGTCATCAGCGGGGCGCCCAGGAAGACGCCGACGGCGTAGCCGCTGACCAGGTAGCCGGCCGTCGGGATCGACACGCCGAACTGGTCGGCGACGTCCGGCAGGAGTCCCATGATGACGAATTCCGTGGTGCCGATCCCGAACGCCCCGATGGCGAGGGCGAATAACGCTAGAGGCATGGGGGTTCACCTTCCAGGGTGCTTGCTTCGGTTTTCCTTGACCACTACGGGGGGCCTTTTCCGTTCAGGCGCCGCCCGGTCAGAGCCTGATGTCCTTGTCCGCGAACACCTCGCGCAGCGCCGCGAGGGAATTCAGGGTGCGCGGGAATCCCACGAACGGCGAGGCCTGGAGCAGCACCTCGACCAGCTGCCGCGGCGTCAGCCCCTGCCGCAGGGCGATGTTCAGGTGCGTCTTCTGCTGCTTGAAGGTGTCGCCGTAGGCGATCATCGCGCCCAGCGTGACGAGCTGCCGCTGCGGGTAGTCCAGGCCGGGCCGCGGGTAGACCTCGCCCCAGGCGTACTCGACGATGACCTTCCCGAGGTCGGGGGCGATGTCGTTCAGCGCGTCGATGACCGCGAACCCGTGGTCGCCGGCCACCTCCCGCAGCACGTCGGAGCCCCGGGCGTAGCGCTCGTCCTCCGCGCCCGGCGCCACCTCGTGCGGCTCGGCCTCGACGCCCAGCCCGGCGAAGACGGCGCGGGCGGCCTCCACCGCGTTCAGCGCGCGCGGGAAGCCCACCACGAGTTCCAGGTGGGTCAGCGCCTCGACCACCTGGGCCGGGGTCAGGCCGACGTGCAGCGAGTTGGCGATCTCGAAGCCCAGCTGCGTCCTGGTGTCGCCGAGCGCGGTGAGGGCGCCGAGCTTCACCAGCTGCCGCTGGCGGAGGTCCAGTCCGGGGCGGGAGTTGATCTCGCCGTAGGCGAATTCGACCAGGTACCGGCCGAGGTCCGGAGCGGTTTCCCGGAGCCGCTCGGCGACCGCCACCGCCCGGTCCCCGCCCAATTCCGTCAACTGCGCCGTGCCGCGGGCAAAACGCGTGCTGTGCCGTTCGGTGCTCATCACGGATCTCCTTCTGTCGCGACACCTCCGTCGGCGTCCTGTTCGGACACTACAACCGGGTGCGCGGCGCTCCGCATGGCTTCTGGGACGATTCAGGAATACTTTGGGAAGTCGTCTTTCCGGGCAGCCGGACCGGGCGGCGCCGAATTGTTCCGGGCCGCTTTCCGGTGTCGGGACGGCACTTCGCGGTGCCGGCCGCCGGTTATTTCTGCGGGGTGTTTCCGTAACAGAGTCCGGAGATTCCGCGCAGGTGTTTGCGCGTCACCGCCATGATGTCGGCCAGCTGGTCGACCTGTTCCTCGCTGAGGACGTCCACGAAGCCGTCCCGCACGGTCCTCAGGTGTCCCGGTGCCGCGCGCTCCAGCAGCGCCAGTCCGGCGTCGGTGAGGATCGCGAAGACACCGCGCTCGTCGCTGACGTCGGTCTCCCGCTTCAGGAGACCCGCCTTCTCCAGCTGGCTCACCTGGTAGGTGAGCCCGCTGCGGGAGCAGACCATGAGGTCCGCCAGTTCGGTCATCCGGCGGCGCCGGCCCGGGCTCTCGTCGAGCCGGGTGAGGATCTCGTACTGGACCTGAGTGACCCCGCCGTCCTCGCGCAACTGGCGGTCCACCAGCCTGGAGAGCAGCTCGTACGTCTCCAGGAATCCCGTCCAGGCCTGCATCTCGGCGTCGTTCAGCCAGCGAGGTTCACTCATGGGACCACAGTACACCGATCCGCTTCGAATTCGAAGCACCGATCCGCGGCCGCCCCGGCCCGCCCCGCCACCCGTCCGCACACCGGTTCGGCTGGGGCACAAGGGTTCTGACGGCCGGTCGGTTCGGCGGCCGCCGACCGGGCAGGGCACGGTCGGCGGCGGGAGGCGGGGGGTCGGAGGTCAGGGCCGGCCCGCGGTCGACGCCCGGAGGTTCAGCTCCCACGCGTGGCGGCGGACGACACCGGGTTCCGCCGCCCCGGCCAGCAGGTCGGCGAGCAGGGCCGCGCACGCGCGCCCGTAGTCGGCGGCCCGCAGGTCGACGGCGGTGACCTGCGGGCTCGAACCGCGCGCCGCCGCGCCGTCCACGCAGGCCGCCACCAGCAGGTCGGTCCCCGTCCGCAGACCCGCCCGCGCCGCGCCCGTCAGGACGCCGGGGACCGCGCCGTCGGGGGCGCACACCACCGCGTCCAGGCCCGGGACGCCCGCGATCAGCTCCGCGGTGGCCGCCTCCGCCTCGGCCGGCGTGGCCGCGAACGGGACCGTCCGGACGGCCACCTCCACGCCCCGGCCCCGGCTCCAGGCCGCGGCGGCCCCGCGCAGGGCGGCGGCCCAGTCCGACCCCGGGCCGGGGGCCAGCAGCGCGGGGCGCCGGGCGCCGCGCCCGGCGAGGTGGTCCAGCAGGGCGGTCAGCGCCCCGGCGTTGTCGCAGACCACCACGCCGCTGGGCTGCGCGCCGCCGCCGAGGTAGCGCTCGCCGGTGACCACCGGCACGCCCGCGTCCAGGAGGGCCGGGATCTCCGGGTCGTCGACCTCGGGGTCGACCACCAGCAGGCCGTCCACCCGGGCGGCGAGTCCGCCGCCGGACGCGGTGCCGGGAGCGAGCAGGACGAGGTCCAGACCGTCCTCCCTGGCCCGCTCGACCGCCCCGAACGCGAGGTTCATGTAGTAGTCCAGGCGGGTGGCGGTGCGCGGCAGGTGCAGGCCGACCGCCCCGGTACTGGACCGGCGCAGACTGCGCGCCGCGCTGTTCGGCCGGTAGCCGAGCTCCCTGGCCACGCCGCGGATGCGCGCGCGGGTCGTCTCGGACACCCGGCCGGAGCCGCCGAGCGCGTTGGAGGCGGTGCTCTTGGAGACTCCGGCCGCCCGGGCCACGTCGATCAGGGTCACGGAGCGGCTGGTCACAGCCCGGAGTCTAGACGCCGCCCCCGCCGGGCTCCCGGCCGAGTCCGGCGCGCGGACCCGCCGTACCTTGCTGGAACGTTCCAGCAGTGTCTAAGGTGCCCCTGCTGGAACGTTCCAGCAGAGGCAGCCCGACCCGACCCCCAGGAGACACCGCGATGACGCGTGGATTCGATGTTGTGGAGACCGGTATCGCCGACCTGCGCGAAGCGCTGGAGAAGGGCGCGACCACCTCGGTCGGGCTGCTCGACGCCTACCTCGCGCGGATCGAGGCCTACGACCGTCCCGGCACCGCCACCGCGCTCAACGCGGTGGTCGTGACGAACCCGCACGCCCGCGCCGAGGCCGAGGCCTCCGACGCCCGCCGGGCCCGCGGCGAGACCCTCGGCCCGCTCGACGGCATCCCCTACACGGCCAAGGACAGCTACCTCGCCGAGGGCCTGACCGCGGCCGCCGGCTCCCCGGCGTTCGAGCACCTCGTCGCCCGGCGCGACGCCTTCGCCGTGGAGCGGCTGCGCGCCGCCGGCGCCGTCCTCATCGGCCTCACCAACATGCCGCCGATGGCCAACGGCGGCATGCAGCGCGGACTCTACGGCCGCGCCGAGAGCCCCTACAGCGCCGACTGGCTCACCAGCGCCTACGGCTCCGGCTCCTCCAACGGCTCGGGCACCGCCACCGCGGCCTCCTTCGGCGCCTTCGGCCTCGGCGAGGAGACCTGGTCCTCCGGCCGGGCGCCCGCCTCCAACAACGCGCTGTGCGCCTACACCCCCAGCCGGGGCGTCATCTCGGTGCGCGGCAACTGGCCGCTCGTCCCGACCATGGACGTCGTGGTCCCGCACACCCGCACCATGGCCGACCTGCTGGAACTCCTCGACGTCGTCGTCGCCGACGACCCGGAGACCCGCGGCGACCTGTGGCGAGCCCAGCCCTGGGTGCCCCTGCCCGCCGCGTCGGCGGTGCGCCCCGCCTCCTACCCCGCGCTCGCCCCCGCCGGCCCGGCCGCGGCCCGCGCCGCGCTCGCCGGCAAGCGCGTCGGCGTCCCCCGGATGTACATCAACGCCGACCCCCTGGCCGGCACCAACCCCGAGGGCGGCATCGGCGGCCAGACCGGCCTGCGCATCGACACCCGCGCCTCGGTGCTCGCCCTGTGGGAGGCGGCCCGCCGCGACCTGGAGGCGGCCGGCGCCGAGGTCGTCGAGGTGGACTTCCCCGTCGTGACCAACTACGAGTCCGACCGCCCCGGCGCGCCCTCCCTCCGCACCCGGGGCCTGGTCGGCCAGGACTTCCTCGCCGTCGAGATCGAGGACCTCTCCGCCTGGGCCTGGGACGACTTCCTGCGCGCCAACGGCGACCCCGCGCTCGACACCCTGACCGAGGTCGACGGGAGCCGCATCTGGCCCGCGGACGACGGCGCCCTCCCCGACCGCTACGCCGGCTTCGACGACACCATCGGCGAGTACCCGCGCTTCGTGCGCGAGCGCCCGTACGCGTCCTTCACCGACATGCCGCACCTGGAGGAGGGCCTGCGCGGGCTGGAGGAGACCCGCCGGATCGACCTGGAGGAGTGGATGGACGAACTGCGCCTGGACGCCGTGGTGTTCCCGACCGTCGCCGACGTCGGCCCGGCGGACATGGACGTCTCCGAGGCGTCCGCAGACCTCGGCTGGCGCAACGGCGTCTGGGTCGCCAACGGCAACCTCGTGCCCCGCCACCTCGGCATCCCGACCGTGACCACCCCGATGGGCACCATGGCCGACATCGGCATGCCGGTCGGCCTGACCTTCGCGGGCCGCGCCTACGACGACAACGCCCTGCTCACCCTCGCCGCCGCCTTCGAGGCGACGGGCGACCGCCGGACGGAGCCGCCCCGCACGCCGCGCCTGCCCTCGGCGTGAGCCGCCGGGCGCGGCGGGAGCGGAGGCGTACTGCTCCGAACGAGCGAGTCGTCCGGACCGCTCCTCCCGTTCCGCCCGGGGCGGGTCCCGGTCCCGTGCCGCGGTCCCGTCTCCCGCTCCCGTGCCGCGGTCAGGTGGCGGGGCCGGCCGCCTACCGTGGAGGCGACGACCCCGCCCCGCCCAGCGATGAGGAACTCCCATGAGCACCCAGACCGCCAGGACCGCCCTCGTGACCGGCGCCTCCTCCGGCATCGGCGAGGCGACCGCCCTCCGGCTGATCGGCCTCGGCTTCACCGTCTACGGGGCGGCCCGCCGCACCGACCGCCTCGACCGGCTCGCCGAACGCGGCCTGCGCCCGCTGGCGATGGACGTCACCGACGACGACTCCATGCGCGGCGGGGTCGAGCGCGTCATCGCCGGGACCGGCCGCATCGACGTCCTGGTCAACAACGCCGGCTACGGCTCGTACGGCGCGCTGGAGGACGTCCCGCTGGAGGAGGCGCGCCGTCAGTTCGACGTGAACGTCTTCGGCGCCGTCCGCCTGACCCAGCTCGTGCTGCCCCACATGCGGGCGCGGCGCAGCGGAACGGTCGTCAACGTCACCTCGATGGGCGGGAGGATCCACACTCCGCTCGGCGGCTGGTACCACGGCACCAAGTTCGCCCTCGAAGCGCTCAGCGACTGCCTGCGGATCGAGGTCCGGCCCTTCGGGATCGACGTCGTCGTCATCGAGCCCGGCGGCATCGCCACCGAGTGGAGCGGCATCGCCGCCGACGGGCTGGAGAAGTCCTCCACCGGCGGCGCCTACGCCGCCCAGGCCCGGGCGGTGGCCGCCGCCATGCGCTCCGAGAGCATGGCGGGGCGCATGTCGCAGCCCGGCGTGATCGCCGACACCATCGGCCGGGCCGTCACGGCGCGCCGGCCCAGGACCCGCTACGCCACCGGGTTCGGCGCGCGCCCGCTGATCGCCCTGCGGCGCCTGCTGCCCGACCGCGCCTTCGACGCCCTGATCTCCCGGACCATGGGCCTTCCCCGCTGACGCCGATCCCTTCCGGGCCGGTGCCGGGGCCCCGGACGACGGCGCACCGGACACCGGAGGCCGGACACCGGACGGACCTCCGGGACGGCACCCCGCGCGTGTGCTCCCGGCCCGGCCGGGCTCGCCTGCGTACCGTTGGCCGGGATGAACGAGACGACGCAGTGAGCCCCGGAGCGGAACCGCCGTCCCCCTCGGACGAGGAGGAACCGCCGGGTCCGGACTCGCCTCCGGACCCCCAACTGGAGGACCTCGCCGCCCGGCTGAGCGCGCTGGCGGGCGCGAGGGACCGGTTCCGGGGCCTGCTGTCGGCGGTGCTGGCGATGGGGGGCGGGCTGGACCTGCCGACCGTGCTGCACCGGATGGTCACCGCCGCGATGGACCTGGTGGGCGCCCGCTACGGCGCGCTCGGCGTCCTCGCCCCCGGCGGGGAGCGCCTGGAGCGGTTCATCACCGCGGGCCTGTCCGTGGAGGAGCACGCCGCGCTCGCCGGGACGGACTTCCCGCGCGGGTTCGGCGTCCTCGGCCACCTGATCCACCACCCGGAGCCGCTGCGGGTGGACGACATCTCCGCCCACCGCGCCTCGGTCGGCTTCCCGCCAGGCCACCCGCCGATGCGCACCCTGCTCGGCGTGGCGGTCGCCGTGCACGGCGAGATCTACGGCGACCTCTACCTCTCCGAGCGACGCGACGGCCGGCCGTTCGACCAGGACGACGAGGACATCGTGCGCGCCCTGGCCGGCGCCGCCGGGATCGCCATCGAGAACGCGCGCCTGTTCGGCGCCGTCCGGGACAGCGCCGAACAGTTCCAGCGGATGCTGCTGCCCACCCTGCCGGACCTCTCGCCGTTCTCGGCGGCGGCCGTCTACCGGACCGCGGCCGAACCGGCCGGCGTCGGCGGGGACTGGTACGACGCCGTCCTGCTGCCCGACCGGTCCTGCGCGGCCGTCATCGGCGACGTGCTCGGGCACGACCTGAAGGCGGCGGCGGCCATGGCCCAGGCCCGCAACATGCTCCGTGCCCTCCTCTACGACCGCGGCTCCCCGCCCAGCACCGTGCTCACCCAGCTCGACCACACCGTGCACGCCATCACCGACCTGCCGGTCACCACGGCGTGCCTGGCACGGATCGAGGCCGGCGACGAGGGCTGGGCCCTGCACTGGAGCACCGCGGGGCACCCGCCGCCGCTGCTCTTGGGCCCCGACGGCCGTGCCGAGTACCTGCACGGCGAGCCGGGCGTCCCGCTCGGCATCGATCCGGCCCTGCGCCGGCCGGACCACCGCCGGGCGCTGTCCGCCGGCTCCACGGTGCTGCTCTTCACCGACGGTCTCGTCGAGCACCCCGGCCACGGCATCGACGAGGGCCTGGCCACGCTGGCGGACCTCGCCGCGGCCAACGCCGGTCTCCCGCTGGAGGATCTGGTCCGCTTCCTCGCCGACCACCACCCCAGCGACGGCCACGACGACCTGGCGCTGCTGGCCGTCCGCCTCCCCGGGCACCCGTGAGGCCGGGGAGGCGGACGGCCCGCCCGCGCCGGCCGGTGACAGCGGGTCGGCGTCGGGGCGGGGCCGGCGGGGCGGCGACGGGGCGGGGAGCCCCCGCGGTGCGAGGGG
>NZ_JBHJRC010000154.1:0-18881 GCF_042261735.1 Kitasatospora sp. NPDC056327
CGGCACCCCCTCGTGCGAGGGGGTGCCGGGCAACGGCGTTCGGGCGGGAGGCGTCAGGCGCCGATGGCGTGCAGGCCGCCGTCGACGTGGACGATCTCGCCGGTGGTCTTCGGGAACCAGTCCGAGAGCAGGGCGACGACACCGCGGCCGGCCGGCTCCGGGTCGTTCAGGTCCCACTTCAGCGGGGAGCGGTTGTCCCAGGTGGCGGCCAGGTCGGGGAAGCCCGGGATGGACTTGGCGGCCATCGAGCCGAGCGGGCCGGCCGAGACCAGGTTGCAGCGGATGTCCCGCTCGCCCAGGTAGCGCGCCAGGTAGCGGTTGGTCGACTCCAGGGCGGCCTTGGCCGGGCCCATCCAGTCGTACTGCGGCCAGGCGTACTGCGCGTCGAAGGTGAGGCCGACGACCGAGCCGCCGTCCTGCATCAGCGGCAGCAGCGCCGTGGTGAGCGACTTCAGCGAGTACGCCGAGACGTGCATGGCGGTGGCCACGGACTCCCACGGCGTGTTCAGGAAGTTGCCGCCCAGGGCGTCCTGCGGGGCGAAGCCGATCGAGTGGACGATGCCGTCCAGGGTCGGCAGGTGCTCGCGCACCTGGTCGGCGATGCCCGCGAGCTGCTCCGGGTTGGAGACGTCCAGCTCCAGGACCTTGACCGGGTTCGGCAGCTTCTTGGCGATGCGCTCGGTCAGGCTCGGCCGCGGGAAGGCGGTCAGGATGATCTCGGCGCCCTGCTGCTGGGCCAGCTTGGCGGTGTGGAAGGCGATGGAGGACTCCATCAGCACACCCGTGATCAGGATGCGCTTGCCCTCAAGGATTCCGCTCATGTCTCAGTGACCCATGCCCAATCCGCCGTCCACGGGAATGACGGCTCCGGTGATGTACGCGGCCTCGTCCGAACCGAGGAACCGCACGGTGGAAGCGACCTCGGCGGGCGCCGCGTAGCGGCCCAGGGGCACGCCGGCGACGATCTCCGCGCGGCGCTCGTCGCTGAGCACCGCGGTCATGTCGGTGTCCACGAAGCCGGGGGCGACCACGTTGACGGTGATGTTGCGCGGGCCGAGCTCGCGGGCGAGCGAGCGGGCGAAGCCGACCAGTCCGGCCTTGGACGCGGCGTAGTTGGCCTGGCCGGGCGAACCGGAGAGGCCGACGACCGAGGAGATCAGCACGATCCTGCCCTTGCGGGCACGCATCATCAGCTTGGACGCGCGCTTGACCACCCGGAAGGCACCGGTGAGGTTGGTGTCCAGGACGGACGTGAAGTCCTCCTCCGACATCCGCAGCAGCAGGGTGTCGTGGGTGATCCCGGCGTTGGCGACCAGCACCTCGACCGCGCCGCCGTGGGCGGCCTCGATCTCGGTCAGCGCGACGTCGACCTGGGCGCTGTCGGTGATGTCGCAGCGCACCGCGAGCACGTCGTACTTGGCCAGCTGCTCGGGGACCTCACCCGACCGGCTGGTGATGGCGACCTTGTCGCCCGCCTCGGCGAAGGCCAGGGCGATCGCGAGGCCGATGCCCCGGTTGCCTCCGGTGACGAGAACCGAGCGGCTCAACGATCCACCTCTCTCCCTAGTGTGCGCACGCCGTGATGTCCGCGTACCACTCCGTGATGTCCGCGTACGTCGCAACGATGTACGCGGTGTGACGCTATCGGTCGCCCCGGCGCGGCGGCGAATCGGTCTCCGACAGCGCCGCACCGGTGGAACTGTGGGTACCCGACAATCCGCCTCCGGGTGGATTTCACGCGTTTGCCCCACCGGCGCGGTCCGGATTGTGGTGTCCACTGAGCGGCTCGTCCGGGAACCCGGCGGCGGGGCACACTCGTTGTGCACCCCTGGTGCGGCACGAGGCCGGGGCCGCCGCACCGGGCCGCCGACGGCCCGCAGCCGGACACCGGCCCCGGTGACGAGCGGAGCGGGAGCGCGGAATGAGCGAGGCACGGGCCGGGACCACCCACCGGCGCGGACGACTGGTGGCGGTGGCCGCGCTGGCGGCCGGCGCGGGAGCGGTCGCCTGGGCGCTGCGCGACCTGCCGGCGGCGTTCGGCCGGCGGCCGGACGGCGAGCGCGAGGAGCGGCTGCGCAACTCCCCCCAGTACCGCGACGGCGTCTTCCACAACGCGCCCTCCGAGCTGGCCCGGACGGCCGCGCCGTCCGGCATCGACCCGGAGACGGTGCGCCGGGTGCTGTTCCGCCGGGAGGGCCGCACGCCCGGCCGTCCGGTGCCCGTCGTCCGCCCGGCCGACGCCGCCGGGCCGGCCGCCGGGGGCGTGGCGGTCACCTGGTACGGGCACGCGTCGGCGCTGGTCGAGGTCGAGGGCGCACGGGTGCTGCTCGACCCGATCTGGAGCGAGCGCTGCTCCCCCGCCGCGCAGGTCGGCCCCCGCCGGCTGCACCCGGTGCCGGTGGAGCTGGAGGAGCTGCCGCAGGTGGACGCGGTGCTGATCTCGCACGACCACTACGACCACCTGGACATGGCGACGGTCCGCCGGCTGGTGCGCAGCCAGTCCGCGCCGTTCGCGGTGCCGCTCGGGATCGGTGCCCACCTGCGCCGCTGGGGCGTGCCCGAGCACCGGATCATCGAGCTGGACTGGGACGAGACCTGCACCCTCGGCGACCTCGCGCTCACCCTGACCGCCGCGCACCACTTCTCCGGCCGCGGCCTGACCCGCAACACCACCCTGTGGGGCTCCTGGGTGGTCGCCGGGCCGAACCGCCGGGTCTACTACACCGGCGACTCCGGCTACTTCGAGGGCTACGCGCGGATCGGCGCCGAGCACGGCCCGTTCGACGCCGCACTGGTCCAGGTCGGCGCCTACGACCCGGCCTGGGCGGACATCCACATGACGCCGGAGGACGCCGTCCTCGCCCACCGGGAGCTGAACGCCGGACTGCTGGTGCCGGTGCACTGGTGCACCTTCAACCTGGGTCTGCACCCGTGGGCCGAGCCGGTCGAGCGGCTGCTGGTGGCGGCCAAGGAGCACGGGGTGCCGCTGGCGGTGCCGCGGCCGGGCGAGCGGGTGGACGTCGACAGCCCGCCGGAGCTGGACGGCTGGTGGGAGGGTCTCGCGTAGCCGGGCCGTCACGCCACGGGAAATGCGCTGGCCGAAACCCCTTTGACGGGCCATGATGCGGTGCGGGCGCCCCTGTAGGCAGGGGGTGTCCGCACCGCCGTCCCTCCGACCAGGGAGCCCGATTGCCTCCGCTGCCCCCGACCAGCACGCCCCGGGCCCGCGGCGGCGGCGCCGAGCGCGCCGTCGACCCGCTGTTCCTCGCCCTCCCGCTGCGTTCCCTCGCCGACGCCGCCCTCACCCGCGCCCGTGAACTCGGCGCCGGGCACGCCGACTTCCGTCTGGAGCGGGTCCGCAGCGCCTCCTGGCGGCTGCGCGACGCCCGCCCGGCGGGCACCTCCGACAGCGTGCGGCTCGGCTTCGCCGTGCGGGTGCTGCTGGACGGCGCCTGGGGCTTCGCCGCCGGGGTGGACCTCACCCCGGACGCGGCGGCCCGGGTGGCCGAGCAGGCCGTCTCGGTGGCCCGGCTGTCCGGCGGGATCGGCCGGGCGGCGGGTTCGGCGGAGCGGGTCGAGCTGGCCGACGAGCCGGTGCACCGGGACGCCACCTGGGTCTCCGCGTACGAGGTGAACCCCTTCGAGGTGCCGGACGCCGAGAAGACGGCCCTGCTGGCCGGGTGGAGCCGCCGGCTGCTGGCCGCCGAGGGCGTCTCGCACGTCCAGGCGACCCTGCTGACCGTCCAGGAGAACAAGTTCTACGCGGACACCGCCGGTACCGTGACCACCCAGCAGCGGGTCCGGCTGCACCCGGTGCTGGAGGCCGGCTCGGTGGACGCGCGCACCGGCGCCTTCGACTCCATGCGCACCCTGGCGCCGCCGGCCGGCCGCGGCTGGGAGTACCTGACCGGGACCGGCTGGGACTGGGACGCCGAGCTCGCCGAACTGCCCGTGCTGCTGGCGGAGAAGATGGCGGCGCCGAGCGTCGAGCCGGGCCGCTACGACCTGGTGATCGACCCGTCCAACCTCTGGCTGACCATCCACGAGTCGGTCGGGCACGCCACCGAACTGGACCGCGCCCTCGGTTACGAGGCCGCCTACGCGGGCACCTCCTTCGCCACCTTCGACCGGCTGGGCTCGCTGAAGTACGGCTCGGAGCTGATGCACGTCACCGGCGACCGCACCGTCGAGCACGGCCTGTCCACCGTCGGCTACGACGACGAGGGGGTGGCCGCGCAGTCCTGGGACCTCGTGAAGGACGGCGTCCTGGTCGGCTACCAGCTGGACCGGGCCATGGCGCGGCTGAAGGGCTTCGGGCGCTCCAACGGCTGCGCCTACGCCGACTCCCCCGGGCACGTGCCGGTGCAACGGATGGCGAACGTCTCGCTCCGGCCGGCCGAGGGCGGCCCGTCCACCGAGGGCCTGTTCGCCGGCGTCGAGAACGGCCTGTACATCGTCGGAGACCGTTCCTGGTCGATCGACATGCAGAGGTACAACTTCCAGTTCACCGGCCAGCGCGCCTACGCCATCAGGAACGGCGAACTCGCCGGCCAGGTCAAGGACTTCGCCTACCAGGCCACCACCACCGACTTCTGGGGCTCGATGACGGCGGTCGGCGGCCCGCAGACCTACGTCCTCGGCGGCGCCTTCAACTGCGGCAAGGCGCAGCCCGGCCAGGTCGCGGCGGTCAGCCACGGCTGCCCCTCCGCGCTGTTCCGGAACGTCAACGTGCTCAACACCCAGCAGGAGGCGGGTCACTGATGACCGCGACGATGCAGCCCCACGAACTCGTCGAGCTGGCGCTCGGCCTCTCCCGCGCCGACGGCTGCGTGGTGATCGCCGACGAGGAGTCGACCGCCAACCTCCGCTGGGCGGGCAACGCGCTCACCACCAACGGCGTCACCCGGGGCCGCCGGCTCACCGTGATCGCCACGGTGGACGGCGCCGAGGGCACCGCCTCCGGCGTGGTCTCCCGCGAGGCCGTGGTGCCGGACGAGGTGGCCGGGCTGGTCCGGGCCGCCGAGGAGGCCGCCCGCGCGGCCGGACCGGCCGAGGACGCCCGGCCGCTGGTCACCACCGCCGAGCAGCCCGTCTCCGCGGACTTCGGCCGGCCGCCGGCGGAGACCTCCGCCGAGGTGTTCGCCGGGTTCGGGCCGGCCCTCGGCCGGGCCTTCGCCAGGGCCGCCGGGCAGGGCGAACTGCTGTACGGCTTCGCCCGGCACGAGCTGGTGACCAGCTACCTGGGCACCTCCACCGGCCTGCGGCTGAGGCACGAGCAGCCGACCGGCACGGTCGAGCTGAACGCCAAGACCGCGGACCTGTCCGGCTCGGCCTGGACCGGCGCCGCCACCCGGGACTTCTCCGACGTGGACATCGCCGCCCTGCACGCCGAGGCCACCCGGCGGCTGGGCTGGGGCGCGCGCCGGATCGACCTGCCGGCCGGCCGCTACGAGACGCTGCTGCCGCCGTCGGCCGTCGCCGACCTCATGGTGTACCTGGCCTGGTCGGCGGGCGGCCGGGACGCCTCCGAGGGGCGGACGGTCTTCTCCCGGAAGGGCGGGGCCGCGGAGGGCGCCCCGGCGGAGGGCGGGACCACCCGGCTCGGCGACAGGCTCGCCGCACTGCCGCTGACGCTGCGCTCCGACCCGCACGAGCCGGGCCTGGAGTCGGCGCCGTTCGTACTGGCGCACGCCAGCGAGGACGAGGCCTCGGCGTTCGACAACGGCCTGCCGCTGACCGCCACCGACTGGATCCGGGACGGCGAGCTGGCCTCCCTGGTCACCAGCCGGCACTCGGCCGCGCTGGCCGGCCTCCCGCTGCGCCCGGCGATCGACAACCTCGTCCTGGAGACGGCCGGCCAGGAGACGGCGCCGACCCTGGAGGAGATGGTCGCCCGCACCGAGCGCGGTCTGCTGCTCACCTGCCTCTGGTACATCCGCGAGGTGGACCCGGCGACGCTGCTGCTGACCGGCCTCACCCGGGACGGCGTCTACCTGGTGGAGAACGGCGAGGTGGTCGGGGCGGTCAACAACTTCCGCTTCAACGAGTCGCCGGTGGAGCTGCTCGGCCGGATCACCGAGGTCGGCCGCACGGAGCGCTGCCTGCCCCGGGAGTGGAGCGACTGGTTCACCCGGACGGCGATGCCGCCGGTCCGGGTCCCCGGGTTCAACATGAGTTCGGTCAGCCAGGCCTCGTAGTCGGGGCCCGGCCGGCCGGGGGAGGAACGGCACGATGGACGAGAAGCGCACGGTGCGGACCAGCAGGATGCTGTCGCGCGTCCTGCGGCACGACCCGGGCCGGGTCGGCATCAGCCTGGACACGGCCGGCTGGGTCCGGGTGGACGTCCTGCTCGCCGCGCTGGCGGCCCGCGGCGGCCGGCTGACCCGGGCCGAGCTGGACCACGTGGTGGCGACCAACGACAAGCGGCGCTTCGCCTACTCGCCGGACGGCCTCTCGATCCGGGCCAGCCAGGGGCACACGGTGGCGGTCGACCTCGGCCTGCCCGCCACCGAGCCCCCGCCGGTGCTGTTCCACGGCACCGCGGCCCGGAGCCTGGAGGCCGTCCTCCGGGAGGGCCTGCGCCCGATGGCCCGGCAGGACGTCCACCTGTCGGCGGACACCGGCACCGCGGCCCGGGTCGGCGCCCGGCACGGCCGTCCGGTGGTGCTCCTGGTCGACGCGGCCGCGATGGCGGCGGCGGGGCACGTGTTCCGGGTGAGCGCCAACGGGGTCTGGCTGACGGACGCGGTGCCGCCGGAGTACCTCTCCCCGGAGGAATGAGCCGTGTCGGCCGGACCCGGTCTCGTCGCCGCTCCCGGCCGGGCGTACCGTGAGGAGGCCGCGCGGCGAGGCGCGCGGGTGCCTGGACGAGGGCGGTTGGGACATGGGCAAGAGCACCGACGACGGCGGGGTCTACCGGATCACGGGGGCCCGCAGCAGTCTCACCGAGGACGTCCGCGGCCGGCAGCGCCGCTACGTCGCCTCGATGCTGCTGCGGACGGTCTGCGTGCTGCTCGCCGTGGTGCTGTGGGACGTCCAGCGGTGGCTGGCGTTCGTGGCGCTCGCGGGCGGGGTGCTGCTGCCGTACTTCGCGGTGCTGCTCGCCAACGCCGGCCGGGAGCGGGCCCCGGGTCTGCCGTCCACCTTCGACGTGCCGCCGGACACCCCGCTGATGCTCGGCCCCGGGGGCTCCGGTGGCCGCGGGGCGGATGTGACGCACGGTACGCACGAGGCCGGGCGTATGCCCACCGATTCTTCACAGAACCGGAGCTAACTGTCTGTTTCAGGTAGATTTCCGCCCATTGCCTGGCTGGAAAGCTCAAAAGAAGCTCAGATTAATCATGCAAGACCTCCCCAAACCCGGCCCCGGCCGTGACATACTGCGTACGCGCTCCGCATCCCCCGTCGGAGCGACGGACCGACGCCGGGCGGCTCCCCCCGTGGCTGCCCGGCGTCGCCATGCGCGGATGCACCCGGGCCGGCCCCACGGGCGGCGGACGTCCCCGGGGCGCGTGACAGACTGGCGGTGACGACACCCGCCGACCGCCCGAGGACGACCGCCGATGCTGCTCCCCGACGCCCCTCAGCCGCAGACCCCGATCTGCTCCGCCAAGGGCTGCCGGGCGGACGCCGTCTGGGTGCTGGCCTGGAACAACCCCAAGCTCCACACCCCGGACCGCCGCAAGACCTGGCTCGCCTGCGACGAGCACCGCGAGCACCTCTCCCAGTTCCTCGGCGTCCGCGGGTTCCTCAAGGAGGTCCTCCCCTTCACCGGGCCGGCCGCCCCCGGCGAGGACTGAGTCTCAGCCGCCGATCGCCGACATCGGGCGGGCGGGCTGGTCGAAGTCCGGTTCGTCGATGCCGGCGCCGGCCTTCTTGCCCCACATCGCCGCGCGCCACAGGGCGGCCAGTTCGGCGTCGTCCGCGCCGGAGCGCAGCGCGGTGCGCAGATCGGTCTCACCGGTGGCGAAGAGGCAGTTGCGGATCTGGCCGTCGGCGGTGAGCCGGGTGCGGTCGCAGGCCCGGCAGAACGGGCGGGTCACCGAGGCGATCACGCCGACCCGGGCCGGGCCGCCGTCCACCAGCCAGCGCTCGGCGGGGGCCGCGCCGCGGGCGGCGGAGGGCTCGGGAGTGAGGGCGAACCGGGCGGCCAGCCGCTCCAGGATCTCCTCGGCGGTGACCATCGCGGACCGGTCCCAGCCGTGCTGGGCGTCCAGCGGCATCTGCTCGATGAACCGCAGCTCGTAGCCGTGCTCCAGGCACCAGGCCAGCAGGTCGGGTGCCTCGTGCTCGTTGACGCCGCGCATCAGCACCGCGTTGAGCTTCACCGGGGTGAGCCCGGCGGCCTCGGCCGCGGCCAGGCCCTCCAGGACGTCCTGGTGCCGGCGGCGCCGGGTGAGGGTGTGGAAGGTGTCCGGGTCGAGCGTGTCGAGCGAGACGTTGACCCGGTCCAGGCCGGCCGCGCGCAGCGCCGCCGCCGTACGGGTGAGGCCGATGCCGTTGGTGGTGAGCGAGAGCTCGGGGCGCGGCTCCAGGGCGGCGCAGGCCCCGACGATGCCGACCAGCCCGGGGCGCAGCAGCGGCTCGCCGCCGGTGAAGCGGACCTCCCGGACGCCGAGGTCGCGGACGGCGACGGTGACCAGCCGGACGATCTCCTCGTCGGTGAGCAGGTCGGGCCTGGCCAGCCACTGCAGGCCCTCCTCGGGCATGCAGTAGGTACAGCGCAGGTTGCACCGATCGGTGAGGGAGACCCGAAGGTCGACGGCGCGGCGGCCGAAGGTGTCGAGCAGCACGGCGGTCCCTTCCCGAGTGAGATGCCGCCGGGGAGCGGCCGGCCCGGCCCCGTCACGGCGGGGGCCGGGCCAGCTTAGTCATCCCCCGCCGGTCAGTGGGCGCCCAGCCCGGTGAGCGAGCGGACCTCCAGTTCAGCGTACTTCGCCGGGTCCGCCTCGCGGCGGGAGAGCACGGTGCCGAGCCAGCCCGCGAGGAAACCGACCGGGATGGAGACCAGGCCGGGGTTCTCCAGCGGGAACCAGTGGAAGTCGGAGTGCGGGAAGAGCGAGTTCTTGGTGCCCGAGACGACCGGCGAGAAGAACACCAGCACCACCGAGGTGACCAGCCCGGCATAGACGGAGCTGACCGCACCGGTGGTGTTGAAGCGCTTCCAGAACAGCGAGTACAGCAGGGTGGGGAGGTTCGCCGAGGCCGCCACCGCGAAGGCCAGGGCGACCAGGGCGGCGGTGTTGAGCTTGTCGGCGAACAGGCTGAGCACGATCGCCACCGCGCCGATGCCGGCGGCGGCCCACTTGGCCACGTGCACCTCCTCGCGCTCGGAGACCTTGCCGCGCCGGATCACGTTGGCGTAGAGGTCGTGGGCGAAGGAGGCGGAGGAGGCCAGGGTGAGCCCGGCGACCACGGCGAGGATGGTGGCGAAGGCCACCGCGGAGATCACCGCGAGCAGCACCGCCCCGCCGGTGGTGCCCGCGCCGCCGCCGAGCTTCTCGGCGAGCTGCGGGGCGGCGGTGTTGCCGGCCTTGTTGGCCGCGCTGATCGCCTTGGGGCCGACCAGGGCGGCGGCGCCGAAGCCGAGCGCGAGGGTCATCAGGTAGAAGCCCCCGATGATGCCGATCGCCCAGAGCACGGACTTCCGGGCCGCCTTGGCGGTGGGCACCGTGTAGAAGCGGACCAGGATGTGCGGCAGGCCGGCGGTGCCCAGCACGAGCGCGAGGCCGAGGCTGAGGAAGTCCAGCTTGCTGGTGCCGGAGACGCCGTACTTGAGCCCCGGTTCGAGGAAGGCGTTGGCCTTGCCGCTGGCCTCGGCGGCGGCGCCGAGCAGGGCCGAGAGGTTGAAGTGGTACTTGGCCAGCACCAGCACGGTCATCAGCGCGGTGCCGGCGATCAGCAGGACGGCCTTGACGATCTGCACCCAGGTGGTGCCCTTCATCCCCCCTATGGCGACGTAGAGCACCATCAGCGCGCCGACCGCGACGATGGTCCACCGCTTGGCACCGTCGCCGCTGACCCCGAGGAGCAGGGCGACCAGGCTGCCGGCGCCGACCATCTGGGCGAGCAGGTAGAAGATCGACACCACGATGGTGGAGATGCCGGCGGCGGTGCGCACCGGGCGCTGGCGCATCCGGAACGCCAGCACGTCGGCCATGGTGTAGCGGCCGGAGTTGCGCAGCGGTTCGGCGACCAGCAGCAGGGCGACCAGCCAGGCGACCAGGAAGCCGATGGAGTACAGGAAGCCGTCGTAGCCGAACAGCGCGATGGCGCCGGCGATGCCGAGGAACGACGCGGCGGACATGTAGTCGCCGGAGATGGCGAGGCCGTTCTGGAAGCCGGAGAAGCCCCGGCCGCCGGCGTAGAAGTCGGCGGCGTCCTTGGTCTGCCGACCGGCCCAGACGGTGATGCCGAGCGTGGCGAGCACGAAGAGCCCGAAGAGGGTCATCGTGAGCCCGCGGTGGTCGGTGGCGGAACTCGCGAGCAGGTTCATTCGGCGGCCTCCCTGGGGGCGTGGACGACCGCACCGCGCGCCTCGCGGATCGCGGCCGCGCCGGGGTCGATCCTCCGGTCGGCATAGCGCGCGTACCAGGCCGCGATGGCGAAGGTGGTGACGAACTGCAGGAGCCCGAGGACGAGGGCCACGTTGATGTGCCCGACGACCCTGGTGCCCATCAGACCCGGGGCGTAGCCGGAAAGCAGCACGTAGAGCAGGTACCAGAGCACGAACCCGATGGTGACCGGGAAGGCGAAGTTCCGGAACGATCGCCGGAGGGCCCGGAACTCCTCGCTCTCCTCGATCAGTTGGGTTTCATTGGGACTGGTGGTGATCGGCGGCGATTCCACTCTGACTCCTCACTCCTTCGGCGGCTTGGTGGTCGCACCAGTGGAACGATCGGACGTGAGTGGCGTCACAGTCCGGATGTGCGCCGCGCAATGCTAGGAGGGTGACGGCTGCGCCGGAAGGGCTTGACAGTGATCAGCCAAACCTTCACCGGTCCGCGCCGTCCGATCGGCCGGAAAGCACCGCTCGCGGACAAACGGAAGGGGCGGCACCGGTACTCCGGCACCGCCCCGACGAAGCGTCGGTCCACCGTCCTCAGAAGACGATCCGCACCTTCAGCGCCGAGCGGTCGTCCATCGCCCGGTAGCCGTCCGGGACCCCGTCGAGGTCCACCGTGCGGTCGAAGACCAGACCCGGCTCGATGGCACCGGACAGGACGTCCGGGAGCAGCTCGGGGATGTAGGCGCGGGCCGGCGCGACCCCGCCGTTCAGCGAGACGTTCCGGCCGAACATCTGACCGATGTCGACGCCCGCGCTCCCGCCGTGCGGCACCCCCACGTACCCGACCGCGCCGCCGTCCCGGGCGATCGACACGGCGGTGCGCATCGACTCCTCGGTGCCGACCGCCTCCAGCACGGAGTGCGCGCCCTGCCCGCCGGTCAGCTCCCGGACGGCCTCGATCGCCGCCTCGCCGCGCTCGGCGACCACGTCGGTCGCGCCGAACCGGCGGGCCAGGTCGGTCCGCGCGGTGTGCCGGCCCAGGGCGATGATCCGGCCGGCCCCGAGCCGGTGCGCGGCCAGCACCCCGCACAGGCCCACCGCGCCGTCGCCGACCACCGCGACCGTGGCACCCGGGCGCACCCGGGCCGAGACCGCCGCGTGGTGCCCGGTCGCCATCACGTCGGAGAGCGCCAGCAGCCCCGGCAGCAGCTTCTCGTCGCCCTGCGCCTCCTTGGGCAGCTTCACCAGGGTGCCGTCCGCGAACGGGACGCGCACCGCCTCGCCCTGCCCGCCGTCCGAGCCGACCTGGCCCCAGAAGCCGCCGTGCGGACAGGAGGTCTGCAGTCCCTCGCGGCAGAAGTCGCAGGTGCCGTCCGACCAGACGAAGGGCGCCACCACCAGGTCGCCGGGCGCGAAGCCGCGGACCGCGGCTCCGGTCTCCTCGACCACACCCAGGAACTCGTGCCCGATCCGCTGCCCGGCCACCCGGGAGGAGACGCCCCGGTACGCCCACAGGTCGCTGCCGCAGATGCAGGCGTTCACCACCCGCACCACCGCGTCGGTCGGCTGCACGACCGCCGCGTCCGGCACCTCCTCGATCCGGATGTCCTGGGGACCGTGGATGACCGTGGCGCGCATGTGGGTTCGTCCTTCGCAGAGGCGCCCGCCGGGGTGCCGCGGGCGGCCGGAAACAGTCGGCCAGGTGTACGACGACTGCACCGTCCACTCTATTCCGGCCCGTCCCGCACAACCTTCCGAGCACCGGCGGTCACCCGCGGAACGCCGTACGCGGTCACCGGCGGGCCTTATCCTGTTGGACCATGTACGCGATCCAGCCCGAGACCCCCGGCGAGGCACCGCGGACCGCCGCGGTCCCGGCCCAGCGCTCCGCCGCACCCACCGGCGGTTTCGCGGTGGTCGACGTCGAGACCACCGGCCTCGGCCGGACGGACCGCGTCATCTCGGCGGGCGTCTACCAGCTGGACGCGGACGGCGACGTCACCGACCACTGGTACACCCTGGTCAACCCGGAGCGCGACCCCGGCCCGGTCTGGATCCACGGCCTCACGGACGACCAGCTGGCCGGCGCGCCCACCTTCCCGGAGATCGCCGGCGAGCTCGCCGAGCGGCTGCGCGGCCGGGTCATGGTCGCGCACAACGCGCTCTTCGACTGGAACATGATCTCCCGCGAGTTCTCCCGGGCCGGTCTGCACGCCCCCGTCGAGCAACGGATCTGCACCATGGTGCTGGCCCGCGACCTGCGGCTGCCGCTGCCCAACGGCAAGCTGTCCTCGCTCGCCGAGTACTTCGGCGTCCACCAGCGGCAGGCGCACAACGCGCTGGACGACGCCCGGGTCCTCGCCGAGGCGTTCCGCCCCAGCCTGCACCTGGCCCGGTCGGGGGGCGTCCCGCTGCCGCTGCAGTCCTGCGTGGCCGTCACCGACCTCGGCGAGGACGCGGCGCCCTCCCCCGCCCGCGCCTCCTGGAGCGGTTCGTCGTACCGACAGGCCCGCAAGCGCCCGCCGTGCCCCTACCCGAACCCCGGACGCTGGCAGGACGGCAGGCCGCTCGTCCAGGGCATGCGGGTGGCCATCACCGGGGACACCGCCACCGACCGCGAGCTGCTGGAGGACCGCGCCGTCGAGGCCGGCCTGCACATCGCCACCTCGGTGAGCCGGCTCACCAGCCTGCTGGTGACCAACGAGCCGGACAGCTGGAGCGGCAAGGCCCGCAAGGCCCGCGAGGTCGGCACCCCGGTGGTCGGCGAGGACGCCTTCCTCCAACTGCTGCGCGAGGTCGCCCCGCACCCCGGTGCGTGAGCCGGTTGTGAGCAGGGCGTACCGTGCCCATGTGTACCGTTTTCTGCTCTCCCGGCGCTGGCTGATCACCCTGCTGATCGCCCTGCTGCTGATCCCCGCGACCGTCCGGCTGGGGTTCTGGCAGTTGCACCGCCACGAGGCGCGGGTGGACCGCAACGAGCTGATCGCCCGGTCCCTCGCCGCGCAGCCCGTGGCGTACGACACCCTGTCGTCCGGGCCCGGGTTCGCGGTGCCCCGGGACCTCGCCTGGCGCGCGGTGACGGCCACCGGGCAGTACGACCCGGAGCACGAGTTCGTGGTCCGCAAGCGCACCGACTCCAGCGGCGACAAGATCGGCTACTTCGTGGTCACCCCGCTGGTGCTCGCCGACGGCCGGGGCAGCGTCCTGGTGAACCGCGGCTGGGTTGCCTCCGGCACCTCCGCCACCGAGTACCCGGCGGTCCCGGCCGCCCCGGCCGGCCAGGTGACCCTGACCGGCCGGCTGCGCGCCGACGAGACCGCCACCGGCAGCCTCAAGGACCGGGCCGGGCTGCCGGACCGGCAGTTCAACCTGATCAGCACCCCCCAGCAGACCAGGGAGACCGGCGCCGCCCTGCTCGGCGGCTACCTGGAGCTCACCGCCACCGAGCCCTCCCCGGCCGACCAGCCCGAGCTGCTGCCCGAGCCCAACCACTCCGACATCGGCCCGCACATGGCGTACGCGATCCAGTGGTGGCTGTTCACCGCACTGATCCCGGTCGGCTTCGGGGTGATGGTGCGGCGCGAGGCCAAGGACCGCCGCAAGGAGGCCGCCGGGACCGGGGCCCCGGTCGTCGCCGTCCCCGTCTGAGCCCCGCCGCCCGGCCCCCGTCCCCGGGGATTCCGGGCCCCGCGCCCCGCCGTCGCCGTGTCACGGCGTCACAGCACGTCCTCCAGGTCGCGCAGCAGCCGGGCCTTGGCCCGGGCGCCGACCACCGCCTTCACCGGCTCACCGCCGCGGAACACCATCAGCGTCGGCATCGACAGCACCCCGTACGCCGCCTGGGTCTCCGGGTTCCGGTCGACGTCCAGGCTGACCACGGTCAGCCGGTGCGCCTCCTCCCGGGCGATCTCCGCCAGCACCGGCACCATCTGCCGGCAGGGCGGGCACCAGTCCGCCGTGAAGTCCACCAGCACCGGCCCCTCGGCCCCCAGTACCTCGGCGGCGAAGCTCTCGTCCGTCACCTCCGCCACCCCCGCGATCCGCACCATGGTCTACCTCTTCTCCCACTCGTCCCGGTCGACGGCCGCGGTTGCGGCCCATTCGCACTGCGGCGGCGCCGTGGAGGCCCCCGCGGCGAGCGCGTCGCGCTCCCGCTCGGCCCGGGCGTACTGCTCGGAGACCCGGGTGCGGACCTCCTGGAGCCCGGCGATGCACTCGTCCAGTTCGGACAGCTTCCGCCGGTAGACCTCCAGCGAGGCCGGGCAGGAGTCGCCGTGCGGGTGACCCGCCTGCAGACACTCGACGAACGGCCTGGTCTCCTCCAGCCCGAAGCCGAAGTCCCGCAGGATGCGGATCTGCCGGAGCAGCCGCAGGTCCTCCTCCCCGTACGCGCGGTAGCCGTTGCCGGCCCGGCGGGCCGGGAGCAGCCCGAGCTGCTCGTAGTACCGCAGTGCCCGGGTGGTCGTCCCCGCCCGCTTCGCCAGCTCACCGATCCGCATGTCCGCGCCCTGCCCTTCCGGCCGCCGTTCGAACGCCGCCGGGTACGACGGTAGACCTTGACGCCCGCGTCAACGCCAGCGCCGACGGGCGCGGGCCGCACTTCCGGCACGGCGGGCCGGTCGCCACCGCCGTGCCCCGTTACCCGCCGTCCGGGCCCACCCGGCAGGATGGCTCCCATGGATCTCGGACTTCAGAACAAGGTGTACGTGGTCACCGGCGCGACCCGGGGGCTGGGCCTGGCCACCGCCCGCGAGCTCGCCGCCGACGGCGCCCGGGTGCTGGTCACCGGCCGGAGCGCGGAGGCCGTCGACGCCGCCGTCTCCGGACTCGCGGCCCTCGGCGGCGGACCGGAGGCGGTGCACGGCCTGGTCGCCGACAACGCCGACCCGGCCACCGCGGAGCGGCTGGTCGGCACGGCCGTGGAACGCTTCGGCCGGCTGGACGGCGTGCTGATCAGCGTCGGCGGACCGCAGGCCGGCCCGGTCGCCGACACCCCGGAGGAGGCCTGGCGAGACGCCTTCGAGTCGGTGTTCCTCGGCGCCCTGCGGATCGCCCGCGCCGCCGCCGCGGCGCTCGGCGAAGGCGGCGTGATCGGCTTCGTGCTCTCCTCGTCGGTCCGCCAGCCCGTCGCCGGCCTCGGCATCTCCAACGGCCTGCGCCCGGGCCTGGCGATGGCGGCCAAGTCGCTCGCCGACGAACTCGGCCCGCGCGGCATCCGGGTGGTCGGCCTGCTCCCGGCCCGGATCGACACCGACCGGGTCCGCGAGCTCGACGCCCTCGGCGGCGACCCGGACGCCACCCGCGCCCGCAACAGCGCCGGGATCCCGCTCGGCCGCTACGGCACCCCCGAGGAGTTCGGCAAGGTCGCCGCCTTCCTGCTCTCCCCCGCCGCGTCCTACCTCACCGGGGTGATGGTCCCCGTCGACGGCGGCGCGATGCGCGGCCTCTGACCCTCCGCCGGACCGTCCGGGGCCCGCGCCCCGGACGGTCCGCCCGGCTCAGACCACCCGCGGCCGCCCGCTCCGGCGGTGCTGCCTGCCGGTGACCTCCGGCCGGGCCGCGGCCACCCTGATCCGCAGCTCCGCGGGGAGCTCCGGCAGCCCCAGACTGGCCCGCGCCCCGCTCCGCGGCCCGGCCTCGAAGTGCTCGGCGAGCGCCGACGGGTCACCGCCCGGGGTCATCCGGACGGCCGCCCGCAGCCCCGGCCGGCGCGGCCCGCGCACCAGTCGCACCCCGGCCCGTTCGACCTCGGGCAGCGCGACCGCACCGGTCTCCACCACCTCCTCCAGCGCCCTGGTCCGCAACCGCAGCCGCAGCCCCGGCGCCCCGGGCGTCGGCAGCGCGACGGTCGCCGGACCGCTGCGGCGCAGCTGCGCCACCAGCCACCAGGCGGTGCCCGCCAGCACCAGCACCAGCCCCGCGATCACCGCCGGCCACCACCACGACTCGTGCGCCCAGCGGGTGCGCGACGCCGCGGCCACCACCGGCCGGCCGGGTGAGGCGGCCGGCCACCAGGACGGCGGATCGGCCCCGAGCCGGCCGTAGAGATCGAGCCCGCCGGCCAGCACCAGCACCCCGGCCGCCAGCAGTACCGCTCCGACGACGCCGAGCAGCAGCCGGTTGACCGTTCCCCGGCTCATCCGGCGCCACCGCCGTCCGCCGGACCGGCCGGGCCGGAACCGGCCCCCGTCCGCTCCCCGGCCCCCTCCTCCGGCTCGTCCCCGCCGGGCTTCCCCGGTGCCGTGCCGCGCCTGCGGCGGCCCGCCGTCCGGACGTCCAGGCGCAGCGGCCGGGCCAGGGTGACCGCCTCCAGCTCCTCCCGCAGCCGACGCTCCACGGAGGCCGGGTCGGCCGGTCCGGCCAGTGCGATCCGCACCCGGCGCCGGTTGATCCGCACCTTCAGGTGCTCGACGCCCGGCAGTCCGGCGGCCCGGTCGGCCAGCAGGGCGGCCACCCCGGAGCGGTCGATCGCCGCGGTGGTGTCCCCGTGCGGGCGCAGCGGCAGCCAGCGCCGCAGACCGGGTGCGAGGGCCAGCCACAGCAGCAGTCCGCCGAGCAGCGCGGCCCCGCCGGCGCCGAGCAGCACCGCGAGGTCGTCCAGGTGGCGGGCGGCCAGTTCGTCGGCGAGGTCCGCGCGCCACTGCCGGGCCGGGTGCCCGGTGCGGACGGCGATCACGTCGTACAGCAGCGCCGCCGCGAGCACCAGCAGCACGGTCGCCACCACGGCGGCGGGGGCCGTGCGCGAGGCCCGCAGCCTCGGCGCCTTCGACGCGGGCCCGGGGGTGGGCGCGCTCACGCCGGCCCCTCCGTACCCGGCCGCCCCGGCCGCCGCGCACTCCCCCGCGCGGCCGCCGTCCCGGTCGCCGCCGGCCCGACGGCCGCGCCGCCCCGGCCGGCGGGTCCCGTCATCCAGCAGCCCCCGTGGCACACCGTCGCGCCCCCGCGGCCGAACCCGGCCGGCCGCCCCGCACGACTCCCGCACGCCCCTGACCGCCACCCGGCCGCCCGCCCCGCCCCTGCGGCGCGCCACCCGTTCACCCCGGGCACCGTCATCCCGGGGCCTCCGTCACCAGTCGCTCGACCACCACGACCACCTCGGCCACCCGGGTGCCGGTCAGGGCGCGGACGTCCGCGCCGATCCGGTCGCGGACGGTCCGGGCGAGCGCGGCGAGGTCGGCGGGGAACGGCAGGTCGACGGCGACCCGGACGGTGATCGGCGCCGACGGCGCGGTCGGCCCGCCGGCCGAGACCCTCGGCGGTCCGCCGCGCACCGCGCGCCCCTGCCAGGCCTCGTCGAGCGCCTCGCGGGCGGCCCGGGCGGCGATCCGGGCGTAGACGCGGTCGGCGATCCGCAGCCGGCCGCGTGCACCGGGTTCCCCGTGCGCGGGCACCGGTGTGAGGGCCGCCATCAGCGGCGCCGGTCCCGGCCGCGCAGCAGATCGCCCAGTTCACCGGGCTCGATGTCGCCCTCCAGCAGGCGGCCGATCACGAATCCGACCACCCCGAGCACAGCCACCAGCAGGAAGGCCGCGAACCCGCCGAAGTAGCCGGCGAAGCCCAGGGCCATTCCCACCATCAGGCCGACGACGGCCAGGTTCATCCGTTCCACCTCGTCTTACGCCGCGGACTGCATCGGTCCGGGGACTCGCTCCGGCTCGGGGACTGCTTCGGCTCGGGTACTACTTCAGCTTGGGCCGCTGCCCGGAGGAGGGTTCCTCCGCTTCCTCCTCCTCGACGTCGGGCTCGTCGGGCAGGTGGACGTCGTTGACGGCGATGTTGACCTCGACGACTTCCAGCCCGGTCATCCGCTCGACCGCGTCGATGATGTTCTCCCGCACCTGGCGGGCGAGTTCGGGGATGACGACGCCGTACTCGACGACCAGCGCGATGTCGATGGCGGTCTGCTTCTCCCCGACCTCGGCCTTGATGCCGCGACCGACCCCGCCGCGACCGCCGCCGGGCACCCGGTCCCGCATCGCGCCGAAGGTCCGGGAGAGCCCGGAGCCGAGCGCGTGGATGCCGCTGATCTCGCGCGCGGCCATCCCGGCGATCTTCTCGACCACGCCGACGGCGAGCGCGGTGCGGCCGCGTTCGCCGGTCGCCCCGGCTCCGTCGGAACCGGCCGGGGACGCGCCGGTACCGCCCGGGGGGTGCTTGGCCAGGGTGGCGGGCGTCGGAGTGTCAGGCATGGATCGTCTCCCGTCGTGCGGCACCAGCTATATCGCAAATCGCTCCAACTCTGGCATTTCGCCACGAATCCCGCCCCCGGAGCAGCCCGAAGGCGGGAAGGGCGAGGGCCCGGCCCGTGGGACGTCCACGGGCGGACAGGACCCACCTGAAGGAATCGGCCGGCTGCGACTTCGCCCACCTGACC
>NZ_JBHJRC010000155.1:0-18880 GCF_042261735.1 Kitasatospora sp. NPDC056327
GCCCGTTCGAGGCTGCCGGCCAGGGCCGTCGCCGTGTCCGGCGGGGTTCAGGGGGTGGTGGCCCAGGCGGACGTGGTGCGGTGGGCGGCGAGGCCGGCCGCGTCGAACTCGTCGTGCTGGGTGCCGCCGTCCGTCACGCGGACGCCGAGGCGGCGCAGGACGCGGGAGATGGGGGTGCCCTCGGGCGGGAGGGGTTCGAGTTCTCCGTTGGTGAGCGGGCCGAGGACGAGGCGGCCGTCGGCCCAGAGGGCGGCGCGCTGGGTGCCGGTGCCGCCGAAGTAGTCGGCCTCGACACAGGCGATCGGGCCGGCCTTGGACCAGGCGGCGAGCCGGCGTTCGAGGCCGTCGGGGAACCAGTCGAAGCCGGCGGTACCCGGCGAGGCGGGGCCCTCGTCGCCGACCCGGAGGGCGGCCAGGAACCCGGGGGTCGCCGGGATGAGTGCCAGCCCCTGGGCGAGCGGTCGCGAGCGGGCCGCCGGAACCTCGGCGGCCGCCACCGCGACCAGCTCTGCCGGGCCGATCAGCGCCTGAAGTTCGTATGACATTCAGTCATCGTGAACCATGGCACCGACAGTGCGCCCGGCGTTTACGATTCCGTGCCCGGTCGGGTACCGGTCCGAGAGTCGACGACAGGCTCGGGGCTGACGCCGTAGAGCAGGGTGAACAGGGTCGCCTCCACCGCGTCCTCGGCGCCGCTCTCCCCCTCCGCCGCCAACTCTTCGAAGATTTCCGCGAGTTGACGACGCAGTCGGCGCAGTCGCTCGGGCGCGAGCCGGTAGGTGAAGTGCGAGAACATGCCGGGCGGGCCGGCCTCGGCGTCGTCGGGTGCGGCGGCGAAGTCGATGCGGTCGGCCATCACGTGGGCGCGGAAGTCGCCGCGCACGCGGTCCATCGCGGCGAGCATCGCGTCGTAGGCGTCGATCCGGGCGGGAGATCCGGGGGCGAAGATCTCCGGGGCGAGCCGCAGTGACGCCTGGGCCGGGGCGTAGCGGCTCTCGACGATGCCGGAGACCAACCGGGTGCCGGCGACGCGGACCAGGCCGGCCTTCTCCAGTTGCTTGAGGTGGCGGTAGAGCTTGGTCTGCGGCTCGTCGAGCGCGGCGGCGATCTCCTTGGCGGTGAGCGCTCCGGTGGCGAGGGCGGCCATCAGGACGTCGAGGATCGCGAGGCGCAGCGGGTCGGCGAGGGCCTTGAGGGTGGCGGCGTCCTCCACCCGGCGCTCCTTGAGCGGGGCGGGGCCGGCCCGCCCCTCGTCGGCGACGCCGACCCCCTCGGCACTCCCGGGCCGATCGGTACCCCCGGAGCCCCCGGCCTTCCCGGCGCTCCCGACCTGCCCGACCTGCTCGGCTCGCTCGGCTCGCTCGGCTCGCTCGGCCTGCTCGGCGTTCTCGATGTTCTCGGCCACGGGCCAACCCTCGCAGATCGCCACCGCACCGGGCAATCAACCCTTCACCCTTGCGCAATCAATCACCTTGACGTCATCATTCACGAAAGCGTGAACGATGACGCGACAGTGAGCGCCGATCGAGGGGGAGACACCCGATGAGCACGGACACCACGACCACCAGCGGCGACATCTCGGAGGCGGCCCCACCCCCCGTCCCGCTGCGACGCAACTGGCGGTTCCAGGCGCTCTGGACCGGTCAGGCCGGCGCCACCCTCGGCCTGCACCTCGCCGACACCGCCTACCCGCTGCTGCTGCTCGGGCTCACCGGCTCCTCCACCCTCGCCGGGGCGTTCGGCGCCCTGCAGATCGGCGCCTCCGTGCTCTTCGGCATCCACGGCGGGGTCGTCGCCGACCGCCACGACCGCCGGCGGGTGCTGATCGCCGGCGACGCCGTCCGGCTGATCGCCTGCGCCAGCGTCCCGCTCGCCATGGCGCTGGACCGCCTCACCGTGGCGCACACCCTGCTGGTCGCGGTGGTGATCGGCGCGACCATCGCCTACACCGGTCCGGTCCGGCTGATCGCGGTGCGCTCGGTGGTACCGCCGGAGCAGCTGCGGCAGGCGCTGGCCCAGGACGAGGCCCGGATGAGCGGTGCCGCGCTGGTCGGGCCTCCGCTGGCGGGGGCGCTGCTCGGGCTCGGCCGGGCGGCACCGTTCGTCGGCACGGCGATCGCCTCGCTGCTCGCGCTGACCGCCGCGCTGCTGGTCCGCTTCCCGGGCCGGCCGGAGGCACCGGCCGGCACCGGGAGCGCGCCCGGCAGCCGGCGCGGCAGCCGGAAGGGCGACCCGGCCGGGCACGGGGCCAAGGCCGGGGACGGGCACGGGCACGGGGCGAAGCCCGGGCCCGACGCCCTGGCCGGCTACCGCCACGTGGTCCGCGACAGCCTGCTCCGCCCGGTCGTCACCGCCGTCCTGCTCATCAACGTCGCCGCCGCCGCGATGCTGCTGCCGGTGATGGTCGTCCTGCGCGGCCAGGGCACCTCCAGCGCCGGCATCGGCCTGGCGCTGGCCGGCGAGGCGGTCGGGGCGCTCGCCGGCACCCTCCTGGTCGGCCGGCTGCACCGGTACGCCGGCCCCGGGGTGCTGCTGCTCGCGGTCTGCTGGCTGACCGTCCCCGTGACGCTCGCGCCGCTGCTGCCGGGCGGGCCCGTCACCGTCTTCGCCGCGCTGTTCCTAGTGGGCCTGGGCATCCCGACGCTGCGGGTGATGATCGACCTGCTGGTGTTCCGGCAGGTCCCGGACGCGCTCCGCGGGCGGGTGATCGCCGCGACGATGACGCTGTTCACCGTCGGGATGCCCGCCGGAACGGTCGGCAGCGGGCTGCTGCTGGACCACTTCTCCCCCGCGGTGGCGCTCGGCGCGGTGGCCGCGCTGCTCGGTGCGGCGCTGCTCCCGATGACGGCCGGCCGGGCGCTGCGCCGCGCCACCTGGCCCGAGCGGGCGCCGGAGCCGGCGACGGCCACCGCCTGACGTTCGCTCACCCGTGCGGGTGCGCGCCGCATGCGGCCCCGTCGCCAACCGGGTGAACTGACCGGGTACGGCCCGCGCCGGGGCCGACCCCGGACGAGTGCCGGCGGGCCACCCAGGAGGACCCATGAGTTCGATGGACATACCGTCGTCCGGCCGGGGCAGTCCCGCCGGCTCCACGGGCTCGGGCGGCTCCACCGGCTCCGGCGGTTCCACCGGCCCGGGCGGCGGCTCCGGCGGCGCCTCCGACGGCAGGTCTTCGCGGACCGCCCGCGAAGGCACCGGCGCGGTGGCCACCAGGATCGCCAACGCCCCGCGGATGTCCTGGCTGACGCTCGCCCTGATGACCACCAGTTCGGTGGCCAGCCTCCGCTCCGCACCGACCATGGCGGTCTACGGCCTGGCCTGCGTCTTCCTCTACCTCCTCCCGGCCATCGTCTTCCTGCTGCCGACCGCGCTGGTCTCGGCCGAGCTGGCGTCCGGCTGGGAGGGCGGCGTCTACCGCTGGGTGTCGGAGGGCCTGTCGAAGCCGATGGGCTTCCTGGCCGTCTGGTGCCAGTTCGCGATGACGATCTTCTACTACCCGTCGCTGCTCGCCTACGTGGCCTCGACCATCGCCTACGTGGTCGACCCGGGCCTCGCGAGCAACGGCCCGTACACCGCGATCGTGATCATGGTGCTGTACTGGGCCGGCGTCTGGGTCTCCTCCCGGGGCACCCAGGCGGTGGCCGGTCTCTCCTCGATGGGCCTGGTCATCGGCACCCTGATCCCCGGCACCCTGCTCGTCGTCCTGGGTTTCGTCTTCCTCGGCCAGGGCAACCCCTCCGCCGCCCCGATGAACGCGGCGCACCTGTTCCCGCAGTGGACCGGCCTGGCCAGCCTGGTGCTGATCGTCAACAACTTCCTCAGCTACTCCGGCATGGAGATGAACGCGGTGCACGTCTCCTCGCTGCGCGACCCGGCCAGGGAGTTCCCGCGGGCGATGTTCACCGCCTCCGGGATGGTGCTGGCGATCTTCATCCTGCCCGCGCTGGCGATCAGCTGGGTGGTGCCGTCCAGCGACCTGAGCCTGACCGCCGGTGTGATGCAGGCCTTCGACTCCTTCTTCCAGTACTTCCACATCGGCTGGCTCACCCCGGTGATCGCGGTGGCGCTGGTCGCCGCCTCGCTCGGCGGGATGCTCACCTGGCTCGCCGGGCCGTCCAAGGGCCTGCTGATGATCTCCCGCCAGGAGGGCTACCTCCCGCCGTTCCTGCAGAAGCTCAACAAGGAGGGCGTCCAGCAGAACCTGCTGGTCACCCAGGGCGTGGTCACCACGGTCATCGCCCTCGCGTACGCCCTGATCCCGAACGTCTCCAGCGCCTACTGGATCTTCTCGGTGATCACCACGCAGGTGTACCTGATCGTCTACCTGCTGATGTTCGCCGCCGCGATCCGGCTGCGCCGGACCCAGCCCGACCACCCGCGCGGCTACCGGGCACCGGCGCTGGTGCCGATCGCCGTCACCGGCCTGGTGGCCTCGGCGGCGGCGATGGCGATCGGGTTCGTGCCCTCCTCGCAGTTCGGCAGCGGCTCGGTCTGGTCGTACGTGGTGATCGTCGGCGGCGGCCTGCTGGTGCTGGGCCTGCTGATCCCGTACCTGTTCCTGCGGCTGCGCAAGCCGGGGTGGCGCTCGCCCGAGGCGCAGGCCGAGCTCGCCGCCCAGGAGGCGGCCGAGCGCGCGGCCGCCGGACAGGGCGGAGCCTTCGGCGGCTCCACCGGCGACGGGCCCTCCGGCGGACCCTTCGACGGACCGGGTGACGGGCCCTCCGACGGGCCGCGGAAGGGCGGTGCGGCATGACCCGCAATCCGATGGCCTCCCGCCACCGCTGGATCTACCTCGGCGCGGTCGTCCTCCTGGTCGGCATGCTGGTCACCGGTCTGCTCACCTACTCCCAGCTGCACGAGACCAACGAGGCCAACCGCAAGGCGCAGCAGCTCTCCGAGGCGCTGACCGCCGCCGGCTACCCGGTGCCGTCGCAGAGCCAGATCGTGCACACCCTGGGCGAGGACGGCGGCGCCGTCTGCGAGGACCCGGCCAACGCCCTCAAGCAGGCGCAGTGGAAGTACGGCATGTCCAACGGGGCGGGCGGCCCCGGCCAGCGGCCGGTGCTCTCCGACCGCGAGGTGGTCTTCGCCGAGTCGATCGTGCTCTCGGTGTACTGCCCGGACAAGCTCGCCGCCATCAAGGACAGGATCGACGACCTCAAGCTCCGCGACACCGTCCGCAACTGACGCCCGGCCCGGGAACACCCGGCCGACGAACACCCGGCCCGGGAACGCCCGGCCGAGGAACGTCCGGAGCCGGTCCGCCCGGCCCCGGGAAGGAGCCCCCATGACCGACGAACTCGCCCGCCGCATCGCCGAACTGATGCCGCGGGCCCGGGCCGACCTGGCCGAACTGGTCGCCATCCCCTCCGTCGCCGACCCCCGCCAGTACCCGCCCGAGGAGTGCCGCCGCGCCGCCGAGTGGGTCGCCGCCGCCTTCACCGACGCCGGTCTGCGCGACGTCCGGCTGGAGGAGACCCCGGACGGCAGCCACGCCGTGGTCGGCCACCGCCCGCCGCCGCCCGGCGCGCCGACCGTCCTGCTCTACGCCCACTACGACGTCCAGCCCCCGCTCGACGACAAGGCCTGGAACTCACCGCCGTTCGAGCTCACCGAGCGCGACGGCCGCTGGTACGGGCGCGGCACCGCGGACTGCAAGGGCAACATCGTCATGCACCTCACCGCGCTGCGGGCGCTCGGCGACGACCTGCCGGTGGGCCTCAAACTGGTCGTCGAGGGCTCGGAGGAGCAGGGCACCGGCGGACTGGAGGCCTACGTGCCACCGCACGCCGCCGACCTGCACGCCCACGCGCTGCTGGTCTGCGACACCGGCAACGCCGCGGTCGGCGTCCCCACCGCCACCACCTCGCTGCGCGGTCTGACGAACGTGGTGGTCACCGTCTCCGCGCTCGCCGGCGACGTGCACTCCGGCATGTTCGGCGGCCCCGCCCCGGACGCGCTCGCCGCCCTGATCCGCGTCCTCGACTCACTGCGCGACCCCGACGGCGGCACCCGGATCGACGGCCTGGACTGCGACGGCACCTGGAGCGGCGCCGGCTACGACGAGCAGCGGTTCCGGGCCGACGCGGGCGTGCTCGACGGCGTCCGGCTGACCGGATCCGGCAGCGTCGCCGACCGGCTCTGGGCCCGGCCGGCGGTCACCGTGCTCGGCATCGACTGCCCGCCGGTGGTCGGCTCCGCCGCCGCCGTCCCGGCCACCGCCCGGGCCCGGGTCAGCCTGCGGGTGCCGCCCGGCATCGACGCACAGGCCGCCCGGGCCGCGCTCACCGCCCACCTGGAGGCAGCCGCGCCGTGGGGCGTGCGGATCGAGGTGGCGCCGGAGAGCACCGGTTCGCCGTTCCGCGCCGCCACCGGCGGACCGGCGTACGCGGCGCTCGACCGGGCCGCCCGGGAGGTCTACGGACGCCCGCTCGCGTTCCTCGGGCAGGGCGGCTCGATCCCGCTCTGCAACGTGTTCGCCGGGACCTTCCCGGACGCGGAGATCATCCTGATGGGCGTCGAGGAGCCGCGCTGCCTGATCCACGCGCCCGACGAGAGCGTCGACCCCGGCGAGATCGAGCACATGGCCCACGTCGAGGCGCTCTTCCTCAGGCACTACGCGAACACCCGCCGGCCGTGATGAGGCCGACGCACCCACCGGACACCGTCGAGCTCCCCCAGGAGACCCTCGCATGAGCCGACCCTTCACCACCGAGGACTACCGCACCCGTCTCGACCGGGCCGCCTCCGCCGCCGCCGACGCCGGACTCGCCGGTCTGGTCGTCGCCCCCGGCCCCGACCTGGTGTACCTCACGGGCTACCAGCCCACCGCGGTCACCGAGCGCCTCACCGCCCTCGTCCTCACCGCGGGCCGCGAGCCCGCGCTGGTCGTCCCCGCCCTGGAACGCCCCGACGCCGAGCGGGCCCCGGGCGCCCCCGCCGTCCGGCTGCTCGACTGGACCGACGGCCGGGACCCGTACGCCACCGCCGCCCCGCTGATCGACCCGGCCGGCCGCTACGGGATCTCCGACAACGCCTGGGCGATGCACCTGCTCGGACTCCAGGCCGCCCTGCCGGGCACCGGCTGGACCTCCCTCACCGAGACCCTGCCGATGCTGAGGGCGGTCAAGGACCCCGACGAGCTGGACCGGCTGGCCGGGGCCGGCGGCGCCGCCGACGCCGCCTACCGGGGCATCCTGGAGGTGACCTTCGCCGGCCGTCGGGAGACCGACGTCGCCGCCGACCTCGCCGCGCTGCTCATCCAGTACGGCCACAGCCAGGTCGACTTCACCGTGGTCGGCTCCGGCCCCAACGGCGCCAACCCGCACCACGAGGCGGGCGACCGGGTGATCGCGACCGGCGACACCGTCGTGCTGGACTTCGGCGGCCTCCGGGACGGCTACGGCTCCGACACCACCCGCACGGTGCACGTCGGCCCCGACGTCCCCGACGAGGTGCGGAAGGTCCACGAGGTCGTCCGGCAGGCGCAGCAGACCGCGTTCGAGGCCGTGCGGCCCGGGGTGGCCTGCCAGGAGATCGACCGGATCGCCCGCCGGGTCATCACCGGGGCCGGGTACGGCGAGTACTTCATCCACCGCACCGGCCACGGAATCGGCATCACCACGCACGAGCCGCCGTACCTGGTCGAGGGCGAGGAGCGGCCGCTGGTGCCCGGCATGTGCTTCTCGATCGAGCCGGGCGTCTACCTGCCGGGCCGGTTCGGGGTGCGGATCGAGGACATCGTGACGGTCACCGAGAACGGCGGACGGCGCTTCAACAACACCCCGCACGAACTCGGCACCGTCTCCTGAACCCCGCCCGGCCGGCCGGCGCACTGCACCAACCGGGGCAATTCTGAACCATTCCTGAACGGACCGGACGTTCGCACCGAGAGTTCTCCAAGAATGCCTTGCTAGCTTCGACCGGCATGACCAGAATGCTCCGCCCGGCGCCGCCCACCCCTCCCGCGAGCGCCGGGCGGCTGCGTCCGGCGACCGGCTCCCGGAACGGCGCGCGCCCCGGCGGCGTCCTGTCCCGGCTCCGGCTGCTGGCGTGGCCGCTCTACCTCGCCGCCCTGCTCTGGTACCTGGGCAGGTACGGGCTGCCGTACACCAACGACCTGGTCTTCCTGTGGCTGATGGGCGCCCTGGTGGCCGCCGGCGTGCACAGCGGGCACGGCGCGCGCGGCTTCCTGCTGGTGCTGCGCGACTGGGTTCCGGTGATGGCCGTCGTCTGGACGTACTCGCTGCTGCGCGGCTACGGCGCGCACACCCCCTGGGGCCCGTACCTGTGGCCGCAGCAGCGCGCCGACGAGGCCATCGGCCTCGGCGAGACGCTGACCGTCCGGCTCCAGCACGGGCTCTACACACCGGGGTCGCCGCAGTGGTGGGACTACGCGGCGGTCGCCGTCTACATGTCGCACTTCTTCGCGGTGTTCGTGATCCTCGCGGTGCTGTGGCGCCGCCGCCACGACCGGTTCCGGCACCTGCTCACCTGCTACCTGGTGCTGACCTTCGCGGGCTTCGCGACGTACATCCTGTACCCGGCGGTGCCGCCGTGGCTGTCCTCCCAGGAGGGACACCTGCCGGCGCTGACCCGGGTGGTCTCGGACGTGCTCACCGAGAGCGGGCTGCCGCGCGCCGCGTCGGTCTTCGAGAACGGCAGCCAGTTCGCCAACGACGTCGCCGCGATGCCCTCGCTGCACTCGGCGTACCCGGCGATGCTCCTGTTCTTCTTCTGGCCGACCGCGGCGCGCTGGGTGCGGGTGCTGCTGGTGGCGTACCCGCTCGCGATGACCTTCGCCCTGGTCTACGGGGCGGAGCACTACCTGGTGGACGTCTTCGTCGGCTGGGCGTACGCGGCGGCGGCGGTGTACGGCGTGCGGTGGCTGCGGGAGCGGCGCCGGACGCGGTCGCTGGCGGCGAGCCGGACGGCCCCGGCCACTCCGGCCGCGGCCGGGGCGGGCACCGGGGCGGGCACCGGGGCGGGCACCGGGGCGGGCGCGTCCACCGGCACACTGGAGCGGTGACCGAGAAGCCGGCCGAGAAGCCGACCACCCCGCCGAGGCCGACCGCGGAGCAGTTGCTCGCCGCCCGGGACACCACCATCGAGGACGTCACGGCCCCCGGACTGCGCGTCCTGTTCTGCGGCATCAACCCCGGGCTCTGGTCCGGGGCCACCGGCCACCACTTCGCCCGCCCGGGCAACCGGTTCTGGCCCGCCCTGCACCGCTCCGGCTTCACGCCCCGTCAGTTCCGCCCGGACGAGCAGCGGGAGCTGCTCGTCCTCGGCCTCGGCATCACCAACGTCGCCCCGCGCGCCACCGCCAAGGCCGACGAGCTGACCGCGGACGAGCTGCGCGCGGGCGGCGCCGCGCTCACCGAGCGGGTGCTGCGGCTGCGCCCGCGGGTGCTGGCGGTGCTCGGGATCGGCGCCTACCGCACGGCCTTCGGCCGGCGGACGGCGTCGGTCGGGCGGCAGGAGCCGACCATCGGGGACACCGTGGTCTGGGTGCTGCCCAACCCCAGCGGTCTCAACGCCCACTACACGCCGGCCTCGCTGGCGGCGGAGTTCGCCGTGCTCCGCGAGGCCGTGCCGGCGGACGCGCAGGCCGCCTCCTCCCCCGGACCGGCGCGGCCCGGGGCCTAGGGCGTCTCTTGTGGATCACTGCCGGGCCCGCGGCGTTGGGGCACGCACCTCGCCGCGGCCTGTCCGACAAGATCCACAAGAGACGCCCTAGGTGTACCGCCCCGCGAGGCCGCCCCTACGTCCGGAGGAACTCCAGCACCGCCAGCACCCTGCGGTGCGTCTCCGCGGCCGGGGGCAGATCCAGCTTCATGAGGATGTTGCCGATGTGCTTGCCCACCGCCGCCTCGGACACCACCAGCTCCCGGCAGATCGCGGCGTTCGACCGGCCCTCGGCCATCAGCGCCAGCACCTCGCGCTCACGCGGGGTCAGCCGTTCCAGCGGGTCCCGGCGGCGGCGCAGCAACTGGCGGACCACCTCCGGGTCGACCACCGTCCCGCCCGCCGCCACCTCGGCGACCGCCGCCGCGAACTCCTCGATCTGGCCGATCCGGTCCTTCAGCAGGTAGCCGACGCCGGAGCCGTCCCCGGAGTCCAACAGCTCCGCCGCGTACGAGCGCTGCACGTACTGGCTGAGCACCAGGACCGGCAGACCGGGGCGCCGCTCGCGCAGGGCGACGGCGGCGCGCAGGCCCTCGTCGGTCTGGCCGGGCGGCATCCGGACGTCGGTGACGACGAGGTCCGGCCCGTGCTCCCCGACCGCCGTGCGCAGCGCCCCGGCGTCGGCGACGGCGGCCACCACCCGGTGCCCGAAACGTGCCAGCAGGCCGACCAGCCCCTCCCGGAGCAGGACGCCGTCCTCGGCGAGCACGATCCTGAGGCTCATCGTCCGGCTCCCGCGTCGGTCGGGGCGCAGGGGATCTCCACCCGCACCAGGGTCGGTCCGCCCGGCGGACTGCTCACGGTCAGCGTGCCGTCCACGACCGCGACCCGGTCGGCCAGCCCGGTCAGGCCGGTGCCGCGCCCGGGGTCGGCGCCGCCGCGGCCGTCGTCGGTCACCTCGATGGTCAGCCGCCCGTCCGCGTAACGGCCCTCGACCGTCGCGGCGCGCGCGCCGCTGTGCTTGGCGACGTTGGCGAGCGTCTCGGTGACGGCGAAGTAGCCGGCCGACTCGACCGGTGCCGGGAGGCGGCCGGGGACCGCGAAGCGGGTGGTCACCGGGACCGGCGAGCGGTCGGCGGCGTCCGTGCAGGCCTCCGGCAGGCCGCGGTCGGTGAGCACCTGCGGATGGATTCCGTTGATCAGCTCCCGGAGTCCGGCCAGCACTTCGCCCGCCTCGCGGTGCGCGTCGGCGAGCCGGGCGGCCAGCGGACCGTCCGGCGGCGCGTCCAGCCGGGCGAGACCGAGCGTCATCCGCAGCGCCACCAGCCGCTGTTGGGCGCCGTCGTGCAGGTCCCGCTCGATCCGGCGCCGCTCCGCCTCGAAGGCGTCCACCAGCCGGGCGCGGGAGCGGACGAGTTCGCCGATCCGCCGCTCCGGCCCGTCGGGCCCGAGCAGCGCCCGGACGAGCGCCGCCCGGGCGGCGGCCGCCAGTGCCACCGGGTACGCCGACAGCGGCAGCAGGACGAGGCCGGCCAGCCCGCACAGGGCCGCCACCGCCGGGGAGTGGACCTGCCAGAGCTTGAGCACGTTGACCTGCTGACCGTCCAGCAGGAGCAGCGGAAGGGCCGCGAGCAGGTACCCGGGGACGGCGAGGGCGCAGCCGGCCACGGCCAGGTCGACCGGCCAGAGCACGAACGCGGCGAGCGCGGTGAAGCCCAGCTCGCGCCAGGTCGCCCGCTCGCGGTAGCGCAGCCGCAGCCAGGCGGCGAGGCCCGGACGGTCGGGGACGCGGTGCGGGTCCGGGACCCGTCCGCCGTCCAGGAATCGGGCCAGCCGCCGCTCCCAGGCCGCGGCCGGCAGCCCGGCCAGGGCGAGCGCGGCCAGCAGCGGCAGCCCGACCAGCAGGACCGCCAGCGCACCGCCGACCACCACCGACACCAGCAGGGCCGCGCAGAGCAGCGGCCCGGTCAGCCCGGTCGCCAGCAGGTAGCCGGCCGCCCGCCACGGGGCCGCCGACCGCAGGAACCCCGGCCGGAGCACCTCGCCCCACCGGTCGTCGCCCATCGCACCCCTCCCCCGTTCGACCGCCCACCCTAGGACCCCGGGGTACGGCCCGTCGGTAGGGCCAGGCCCACCTTTCCGCCCGTACTCCGGTGCTCGGGCCGCCGCCCCGCCCCCTGCGCCCCCTGCGCCGGACGTCGGCGGGCCCGGCTTCCGGCGCGGCCCGCGCGGCCCCACGGGTAGGGCCCGCCCTACCGTCCGAAGTGGCCCCCGGCCTGCTGCGCCGCCCCCGCCCCCGGCGGTTCGCTGGACGCCATGAGAATGCTGCGGATCGCGCTCAAGTCCCTGAAGGCCCGCCCGGTCTCCCTCCTCGGGGCCTTCCTCGCCCTGGCGCTCGGCGTCGCGACGACCGCCGTCGTGCTGCTCGGCCTCGCCGCCGCGTTGAGCGGCGGCGCCGACGGGGAGGAGCTGGTCGGGCTGGTCGCCGCGCTCGGCACCGCCGGCGGGGTCGGCGCCTTCGTCTCGTCGTTCGTCGTCGCCTCCACCTACTCCTACGCCGTCGCCCGGCGCCGCCGCGAGCTCGGCCTGCTCCGCCTGGCCGGTGCCACCCGCGCGCAGGTCCGCCGCACCGTGCTCACCGAGGCGCTGGTGCTCGGCGCCGCCGCCTCGGCGACGGGCTGCCTCCTCGGCCGGCTCGGCGCGCCCGCGTTCGCCGGCCGGCTCGCCGACGCCGGCCTGGCCCCGCCCGGCTTCGCCCCGGCCACCGCCCTCTGGCCGCTCGCCGCCGCGTTCGCCACCGGCCTGCTGGTCGCCCTCGGCGGCGTCGCGGCGGCCGTCCGGCGGGCCGGCCGGGCCGATCCGCTGGACGCCCTGCGCACGGCCGACCTCGACACCGGCGTGCTGACCACCGGCCGGCTCCTGACCGCCCTCGGCCTGCTGCTCGCCTTCCTCCTGCCGGTCGGCTCCGCGCTCGCCACCGACCCCGCCGACCTGCTGCACCGCAAGACCTACACCACGCTGCCGATGTGGCTGATCTGCGCCTGCGGCCTGCTCTCCCCGCTCCTCGCACCACCGCTGATCCGCCTCCTGGCACGCGCCGTCCCCCGCCGGTGCACCGGCTACGCGGGCCGTCTGGTGCCCGCCGGCGCCGCCGCGGCCCTGCGCCGGACGGGGGCGGTGGCCGCGCCGGTCCTGGTCTCGGTCGCGCTGACGGGGTCGCTCGCGGGCGCGCTGGACACCGTGGGCGCCGCCCGCACCGCGGAGGCCCGCGCCCGGACCGGCGCCGACCTCGTCGTCCTCCCCGGCTCCGGCTCCTCCGGCACCGGCACCGGCACCGGCTACGGCACCGAGGGCCCGCTGCTCGACGCGCTGCGCGCCGTGCCCGGCGTGACGGCCCTCTCCCCCACCGCGCCGACCGCCCTCTCGCTCGTCGAGGCGGACGGCGTGGCGGTCCGCTCCGAGGCCCGGGCGACCACCGATCCGGCCGCTCTGGCGGCGCTCGCCCGGCTGCCCCTGCTGGCCGGTTCGCCGGCCGGCCTCGACGACGGCTCGCTGGTCCTGCCCGCCGAGTGGGGCCGGACACGGATCGGCGAGCCGGTCCCGGTGGTCCGCGCCGACGGCAGCCGGACGACCCTGCGGGTCGCCGCCGTGCTGCGCGACGGGCTCGGCGACAACGGCCTGTACGTGACCGCCGCCAACGCCCCGGGCGCCCGTGTCGACCGGGTCGAGGTCCGCCTCGGCCCCGCCGCCCGGGCGGCCGACGTCCGCGCCGCCGCCCTGCCGCACGGCGCCGCCGTACTGACCCGCGAGGAGTGGCTCGCCGCCGGGGCGTCCCCGCGGATCGCTTGGCTGCGGCTGGTCCTCGTGCTCGGCCTGGCCCTCGTCTACACCGGCATCGCGCTCGCCAACACCCTGCTCATGACCACCGCGGACCGGCGCCGCGAGCTCGCCCTGCTGCGTCTCGCCGGCGCCACCCGCGGCCAGGTGGTCCGGCTGGTCACCGCCGAGTCGGTGCTGGTGACGGCGGTCGGCGCGGTGCTCGGCTGCGCGGTCGCCGCCGTCCAGCTCGGCTCCGTGCGCGCCGCGCTGGCGGTGCTGCGGGTGCCCGCCCCGCTGGTCCTGCCGTGGCGGCCGGTCGGTGCGGTGACGGCCGGGGCGCTGCTGCTCGCGGCGGTCTGCGCGGCCCCGGCCGCGGCCTGGGCGCTGCGCACCCGTCCGGTCGCCGCCGCCGCGCGCTGAGCCCCGGCCTCGGAGCGGGCCTCAGAGTGCCGAGAGGCCCTCCGGCAGGCCCCGGCCGCGGAGTTCCCGCAGCTCCCGGATCAGCGCGCGGACGGCCGCCGTCCCCGCCAGCTCCGGCGTCGTCGCGTAGCCGACGCGGCGGCTCGGCGGGTGCGGCCCGAGGTCGGTGACCGCCAGCCCGGCGGGGGCGCCGAGCAGCGCGGTCCGGGGCATGATCGCCATGCCCAGCCCCTGGGAGACCAGCGAGAGGGCCACCGTGTCGTCCTCGACGTCGACGGTCGACGGCGGGATCCAGTCCTGCCGGTCCCACCAGTCGCGGGTGTACGAGCCGCAGTTCTCGTCCCAGTCGACCAGCGGCAGTCCGCGCGGCGCCGGATGCCCGGCCGGGTGCACGAGCGCGTACGTCTCCTCGAAGAGCCCGGCCGTGACCAGGCCGGGCACCAGCGGCGGCGCGGCCGGGTCGAGGGTGGCGAGGCCCAGGTCGGCGCGGCCGTCCGCGACCTCCCCGGCCGTGCCCCGGCCGATCTCGCGGACGATCCGGACCCGTGCCGTGAGCCCCGGGTGGCGGGCGGCGAGCCGGGCCAGCACCGGCGGCAGCAGATGGGCGGCGACGCTGCGGAAGGCGGCGATCCGCAGCTCCCCGGTCACCTCGGCGGCAGCGTCCCCCGCCGCGACCGCGCGGACCTCCGGCCCGATCACCGCCAGCAGCCGCAGGATCCGCCGGGCGTGGGCGACCGCCCGCTCGCCCGCCCCGGTGGGGTGCGCGCCGTGGCGCCCGCGCTCGAACAGCACCGCGCCGAGCTTGCGCTCGCAGACGCGCACGGCGTGCGAGACGGCGGACTGGCTGCTGCCCAGGCGCGCGGCGGCGGCCGTGAACCCCCGCTCGTCCGCCACCGCGACCAGAACCCGCAGCTCGTGCGGGGCGAGATCGGTCATACCGGCGACGCTACCCGATCCATCGATCCCGCTCATGGAACGCCCCCCGCCATCGACGCCGGACCCTGCCCGGCCCCGTCGCCGCTCCCTACGGTGATCACCACCGCCCCGCCGATCCCACCCGGAGCCCACCGTGTCCCGCCCGACCGCCCGCGTCGTCCACCTCGTCTCCCGACCCGTCGGCGAGCCCACCACCGCGAACTTCGCCTTCCTCGACGAGCCCGTCCCGCCGCTCGCCGCCGGGGAGGCCCTGGTCGAGAACATCCACCAGTCCGTCGACCCGTACATGCGCGAGGAGATGGACGAGACCGGCGGCTGGCTGCTGAACGCCCCGCTGGAGGGCCGCGCCCTGGGCCGGGTGGTCGAGTCCCGCGCGCCCGCGCTCCCCGTCGGCACGCTCGTCCACCACCGCCGGGCCTGGCGCACCCTCTCCGTGGTCACCCCCGGCGAGACCCTCGTGCTCCCGGACCTCCCGGGCGTCCCGTTCAGCGCCCACCTCGGCATCCTCGGCGGCACCGGGCTCTCCGCCTGGGTCGGCCTGACCCGGATCGCCCGGCTGCGGCCCGACGAGACGGTCTTCGTCTCGGCGGCGGCCGGCGGCGTCGGCACCGCGGCCGGCCGGATCGCCCGGCTGCTCGGCGCCGGCCGGATCGTCGGCAGCACCGGCTCCGCCGCCAAGGTCCGCTACCTCACCGAGCACGTCGGCTTCGACGCCGCCTTCGACCGCCACGACGGCCCGGTCGCCGACCTGCTGCGCGAGGCCGCCCCCGACGGCCTGCACGTCTGCCTCGACAACGTCGGCGGCGACCACCTGGAGGCCGCCATCGGCGTCATGCGCGACCACGGCCGGATCGCCTGGTGCGGGGCCGTCGCCCAGTACAACAGCCTCCAGGCACCGCCGCCCGCGCCGCGCAACCTGTTCGACGTGGTCGGCCGGAGCCTGCGGCTGGAGGGCTTCCTGGTCCGCGACCACCTCGACGCCCGGCCCGAGCTGTACGACTTCCTCGTCCCGCACCTGCGTTCCGGCGCCGTCCGCCCGGACGAGACCGTCGTCCGGGGCTTCGAGCACGTCGTGGACGCGTTCCTCGGGATGCTGCGCGGCGCCAACACCGGCAAGATGCTCGTCCAGCTCACCGACGGGCCGCGCCGGTCCGGCCCCGCCGCCTGACGGCCCGGAGGGCCGGCGGGTGCCCCCGCCGGCCCTCCGTCCACCGCCTCCCCGGGGCTCGTCGGACAAGCCCTAACGCCCGCCCCACGGCTCGTCCGTCGACACGATCTCCCGCCCCAGCGGCGTCAGCGACACCGGGATGAGCTTGAGGTTCGCCCACCCGAACGGGATCCCGATGATCGACAGGAACAGCGGGATGCTGGTGACCAGGTGCATCAGCGCCAGCCACCACCCGGCGAAGACCAGCCAGATCACGTTCCCGACGCACGACGGCGCCCCGGCGTCCGGCCGCTCGACGGCCTTCCGGCCGAACGGCCAGATCACGAACCCGGCCAGCCGGAACGACGCGATGCCGAACGGAATGGTGATGATCAGAATGCAGCAGACGATGCCGGCGATCACATAACCGATCGCCATCCAGAACCCGCAGAAGACCAGCCAGAGCACATTCAGTAGGAATCCGATCACCTTCATGCCTGGCACCCTCTCACGCGCGACGACTTGCCCCCTATGACCCCGATGCCCGGCGTCCGCCGTGTCTACGCGCCCGGCGGCCGGACCTCAGGGACCACTGGGGGTTCCGCCCTCCTCGGGGACGAGGCCGGTCAGAGCGGGGTGACCGCCTTGAGGACGAGGAGGAGGGCCACCGCGGCGTTGAGCGCCGAGAGCGCCGAGGCCGCGGTGCCGAGGGCGGCCACGAGCGCGGCGAGGCCGGCCGGGGTGCGGGCGGGGGGCCAGTTGCGCGGGGTGGGGACGGGCCCGAGGAGGGCGGCGACCCGCCGGGGAACCGGACCGGGGGCGGCGAAGGCCGGGAAGACGGCGTAGGCGGGGGCCCGGTGGGCGGCGAGCGCGGCGCGGGCGACGGCGCGGGCGGTGACCCTGCGGTCGCCGACGGCCTGGGCGGACTCCTCGTCGGCCCAGCGCTCCGCGCTGTAGGCGACGGCGCGCTGGAGCGGCCGCAGGAACGGGTTGACGCAGGCCGCCAGCTGGGTGGCCAGCAGGTGCCGGTGGTGCCGGTGCGCCAGGTGGGCGCGTTCGTGGGCCAGCAGGGCGGCGCGTTCGTCCTCGGCGAGGCCGTCCAGCATGCCGGTGGAGACCACGATCCGCCCGGGCGAGCGCGGCGAGCCGGGCAGCGCGTAGGCGTACGGCGCCGGGTCGGGGAGCAGCGCGACGTCGGACCCGGCGGGCAGGGCCCGGCCGAGGGCGCGCCGGGCGCGGGCGCGGATCCGCAGGTGGCGGACCAGCGTGCGGCCCACCGCGACCAGGACGACGGCCAGGGCGAGCAGCGCCGCGGTGCCGACCGTCTCGTGGTACGGCAGGGCCGCCCGGACCTCCGGGTCGGACCAGCTGTCGGGCAGCGGGTTGCCGGGGATCTGCGCGGTGCCGACGACCCCGGTCAGGGCCAGGCAGACCGCGCTGCACAGGGCCATCACGATGCTGATGCCGGTGAGCAGCCGGGCGGCGCCGCGCGGGTGGAGGTGCTGCTCGGTGAGGCGGGCGATGGGAAGCGCCGTCAGCGGCAGGACGAGGGGGAGGAAGACGAAGACGCCCACGGTGGGAGGGTCAGCTCCCGTGCTCGGGGGCCGGGCCGGAGGCGCTGTCGAGCAGGGTGCGCAGCAGTTCCTCGTCGTGCGGGAGCAGGGCGGTGACGAAGCTGGCGAGCACGGCGTCCCGGTCGGGTTCGCCGTCGAGGACCCGGCGCATCCGCAGGGCGGCGAGGCCGGCCGCGTCGGAGGCGGCCTGCCAGAGGTAGGAGCGGCCGGCCCGGGTCCGGCTGACGGCGTTCTTGGCGTGCAGCCGGGAGAGGATGGTCATCACGGTGGTGTAGGCGAGGTCGCCGTCGAGGCGTTCCTGGACCCAGCCGGCCGTGGCGGGGCCGGGTGCCCGCTGGAGCACCGCGAGCACCTGGGCCTCCAGTTCGCCCTGGCCCCGGCGCCGGGCCCGCGGGTCGCCGGCCACCGGGGCGTTGGTGTCCTCTGCGGGGTCCGCGGTGTCCTCTGCCATGCCGGTCATCCTAACGAGAAGGTAAAGGACCGGGAATCGGCGCCGTGGTTCGGGGACGTTCCGCCGCCGGCGGGTCCGGCCCTCCCCCCGGTGGCGGGGGTCCGGAACGGGGCGGCGGAGGGTCACCCGAACAGGTGCGGACGGGTTGCCCGGCACCGGCGCCGGCCGGACGGTCGAAGTCCGCACGCCACCGCGGACGCCCGGCCGGGAGCACCCGGTCCGGGGCACCGTCCGGCCCCGGCGTCCGGCCCTGGAGCGAGACCCAGGCCCTGGAGGAGACCATGAGCAGCCCGTCGACCCCGCCGCCCGACCAGCCGCCGCCCGGGCAGCCCCCGCCCGACCAGCCGCCGCCGTGGCGTTCCGGCACCGGCCGACCGCCGCCGCCGGCCTCGCACAACCGGTTCAGCGAGTGGGCGCCCGGCTTCGTGGTCTTCGCCGGTGTGCTGATGCTGCTGAACGGCATCATGGAGTTCCTGCGCGGTGTCATGGCGGTCCACGACGACGAGGTCTTCCTGACCACCGACCGCTACGTCTTCCGGTTCGACCTGACCGGCTGGGGCTGGATCCACATCGTGGTCGGCGTGCTGGTCGCGCTGGTCGGCGCCTTCCTCCTCAAGGGCGCCGGCTGGGCCCGGTACGCCGCCATCGTCCTCACCGTGGTGAGCGCCGTCGACAGTTTCCTGTCGATGCCGTACTACCCGGGCTGGTCGATCGTGGTGATCGCGCTGGACGTCTTCATCATCTGGGCGCTGTGCGTCTACAAGCCCGCGAGGACGGCCTCCTGAACCCGGGGCGTGGGGGGGCGGGGGCGGGCGGCCCGGCGCCCCCGCCCCCCCCGCCCCCGGGCGGCGGGCCCCCCCCCCCGGGCGCGGAAAAAAAAAAAGAGCGGCGCCCCACGGGAAGTGG
>NZ_JBHJRC010000156.1:0-18858 GCF_042261735.1 Kitasatospora sp. NPDC056327
CGGCCGCGGCGGCGGCCGCAGCCGCGACCTCGGCCCGCCGGTGCCGTCCGGTGCCCGGGCCGCCGGGCTCGTCCGCGGCCGGGACGAGCACCGGCCCGCCGTTGCCCCGCGACCGGCGCGGCAGGCCGCCCGGGGTCCGGGCCGGTTCGGGCGCCGAGGGGCGCGGCCCCCCGCTGATCCGGTGCCGCCCGCCGGTGCCGTTCGAACCCTCCGGTCCGTCCGGCCCCTCGGCGTCGCCCGGGCCCGTCGCACCGCCCGCGCCGCCGTGACCCGCCGCCTCCTCCGCGTCCGCGTCCAGGGCCGGCACCGCGACGAGGTCGCGGCGGCCCGTGGGCACCCGCCGTCCCCGGGGCGCCCCCGTACCCGCCGCGGGCGGCTCCTGCGCGCCGTCCGGCGCCTCCGCCAGCAGCTCGCGCGGGATCAGCACGACGGCCGTGGTGCCGCCGTACGGCGAGGGCCGCAGGTGCACCCGGATGCCGTGCCGCCGGGCCAGCCGGCTGACCACGAACAGGCCCAGCCGGTCGGTGTCGGCGAGGTCGAACTCCTGCTCCACCGCGAGGCGTTCGTTGATGCCGGCGAGCGCCTGCTCGCTCAGCCCGAGCCCCCGGTCGTCGATCTCCAGCGCGAAGCCGTGCGCGACCACCTCGCCCTGGACCGTGACCTGGGTGTTCGGCGGGGAGAACACCGCCGCGTTCTCGACCAGTTCGGCGACCAGGTGGGTGACGTCGGCGACCGCGCTGCCGAGCAGCCCGGTGCCGGGGAACGGCCGGACGGTCACCCGGGCGTAGTCCTCGACCTCACCGACCGCCGCGCGGACCACGTCCACCATCCGGACGGGCTTGCGCCAGGCCCGGCCGGGCGAGCCGCCGGCCAGGATGATCAGGCCCTCGGCGTGCCGGCGCATGCGGGTGGTGAGGTGGTCGACCTTGAAGAGGTCGGCCAGCTCCGCCGGGTCCTCGGTGCGCCGCTCCATGGTGTCGAGCAGGGTCAGCTGCCGGTGCAGCAGCACCTGGCTGCGCCGGGCCAGGTTGACGAAGACCGCGGAGACGCCGCGCCGCAGCTCGGCCTGTTCCACGGCGGCCTCGACGGCGGCCCGCTGCACGGCGTTGATCGCCTGGCCGACCTGGCCGATCTCGGCGGGCCCGAACTCCAGCTCGGGGGCCTCGGTGACGACGTCCACCGGCTCGCCCTTGCGCAGCCGCAGCATCACGGAGGGCAGCCGGGTGCCGGCCAGCTCGTTGGCGGCGTTGCGCAGGCCGACCAGCTCGCGGACCAGGCCCCGGCCGATCCGGAAGGAGATGAGGATCGAGAGCACCACCGCGACCAGGCCGATCAGACCGGCGATGCCGCCGCGCCAGAGCAGGCCGATCGCGTAGGAGTGCTCGCGGTCGTCGATGGTGCCGGCCAGCCGGGTGTTGATCGCCGCGAGGTCGCCGAGCGCGTGGTCGGCGGTCGGCCGCCAGGTGTCGCCGTTGATCGCCTGGGCCACCCGCTCGGGGCCGCCGGCCGCGATGAAGTCCGACTCGGCGCGGGTGAGCGTGGCCCAGACCTCGCCGTAGCGGAGGGTGTTGTAGTCGGCCTGGTCGACCGGGTCGAGCTCGGCGATGTAGACGGTGAACAGGGCCTGCTGGTTGTGCAGGGCGTCGAGCGCGACCTGGTACTGCTCGGCGGTGGGCCGGCCGGGCGCGGTGCGCAGCCCCTCCATCGCCGCGTCCTCCTGGGCGAGGTACTCGCGGGCGCGCATCAGCTCGATCAGGATGGTCCCCTGCCGCGGGAGCTGGCCGCTCTGGCGGGCGACGAAGGCGGACCGGAAGCCGAAGGTCGGCTTGATCAGGTCGGAGTACTGGCCGAGGGCGAACTCCCAGTTGAGCGCGGCCCGGCCGATCTGCGAGCGCAGCGGGGCGAGCTGGTCGGCGGCGGCCAGGACCTGCATCAGCCGTCCGCGCTGGGCCTCGTCGAGCCGGCCGCCCGCGGTGTCCTTCTTCTGCCGCAGGACGGCGAGGTTCCGGTCGGTGACGGCCTGGGCCTGCTCGAAGGCGTCCCGGTTGGCCCGGGAGGCCGGGTCGGCCAGCCGCTGGACGGCGATCCGGCGTTCCTTCTGCAGGTCGTGTGCGTACTGGTCGACCGGGGAGGCGAACTCCTGGTACGTCGCACTGAGGTCCAGCCGGCTCCAGACGTCCCCGGCGGTGGTGAGCGTCGCGTACGCCCAGAGGGCGGCGAGGGCGACGATGGGCACCAGGAGCAGCGCGATGATCTTCGCGCGGATCGAGCTGCTGCGCAGACGCATGGAGTCCTCGGTCGGGAAGTGCCGGGCGCGGACGGGAGGCGGGGGCGGCGGGTGACGTGTGGCGGGGACGGACGGAGGTCGGAGGTGCCGACCGGCACCGACGGGGCGGGATGGTACGGACCAAGTGCCGGTCAGGGGTGGTTTTCCGGACAGGACGGGAGCCCCGGCCGCGGGTCTGCGAGACTCTACTACGCCCTGACCACTCGTTCGAGGGTCGATCCGGCCCTCTCCGCGCACCGGGCCGGATCGTGTCCGGATCGGCACCGGGATCACGGGATCCTCCCAGCCGGCCGGGCCCGCCGACCAGCCCCGACCCGTCCCCCGACCGGCGCCGGGACCGCCCGGGGCACTTTGCGCACGGGCCGGTGCCGATCTCGTCGCGTCACGGTCACAACCCTGGGCAGTCGGCACGCCATCCGATAGTTTCGCTCCACCTGCAGGACGGATCGGGGGCATCGTGCGCGAGTTCACCACCCCCGCCCCGGCCGGACCGCCGGTCACCGGCGGACTGGCCGACTCGCTGTACGACACCGCCGAGCACTTCCCCGGCCTGGTCCAGTTGGCCCGCCCCGGCGGGACCTCCCGGTGCACCGTCCGGGGCGGCTGGCAGGACGTCACCGCGGCCGCCTTCCGGGACGAGGTGCTCGCCCTCGCCAAGGGCCTGCTGACCCGGGGCGTGCGCTACGGCGACCGGGTCGCCCTGATGTCCCGGACCCGCTACGAGTGGACGCTGTTCGACTACGCGCTCTGGTCGATCGGCGCGATCCCCGTCCCCGTCTACCCCACGGCGGCGCCCGACCAGGTCCGCTGGATCCTGGCCGAGACCCAGGCGGTGGCCTGTCTGGTCGAGGACGAGGACCACGCGATGACCGTCGGCGCGGTCTGCGACGCGCTGCCCGACCTGACCGGCATCTGGCAGCTGGACCGGGACTGCGTCGCCGCGATCACCGAGGACGGGCGCGGCGTCCCCGACTCGCTGGTGCACCGCCAGCGGCTCGGCGTGAGCGCCGACAACATCGCCACCGTCGTCTACACCTCCGGCACCACCGGCCGCCCCAAGGGCTGCCTGATCACCCACGGCGCCCTGGCCGGCGCGGCCGACGCCCTGCTGGCCGGCTGGGACGACGCGCTGCAGGACACCGGCGGCCACCAGCCCTCGACCGTGCTGTTCCTGCCGCTGGCGCACGTCTACGGACGGATGGTGCAGATCGCCGCCGTGCGCGGCGGGTTCCGGCTCGGCCACGTGACCGAGGTGTCCACCGACGCCCTGCTGCCCGCGCTCGCCGCACTGCGCCCGACCTTCCTGCTCGTCGTCCCGTACGTGCTCGACAAGGTGTTCCAGCAGGCCAGGCGCACCGCCGAGGAGGCCGGACGCGGCGAACTCCTCGAACAGGCCCGCCAGGTGGCCGTCGAGTGGGCCGCCGCCCGCGAACGGCGCACCTTCGGCCGCGGCCCCGGCCCGGGCGCCGGGCTGCGGCTGCGGCACCTGGCCTACGAGCGCACGGTCTACCAGCGGCTGCGCTCCGTGTTCGGCGGCCGGCTGCGGGCCCTGATGTGCGGCGGCTCGACGCTCGACCGGGAGCTCGGCCTCTTCTTCACCGGGATCGGCTTCCAGCTGTACGAGGGCTACGGGCTCACCGAGAGCTCGGCCGCGGTCACCGGCAACCCGCCCGGACGCGCCAAGGTGGGCTCGGTCGGCCGGCCGGTGCCCGGCGCCACGGTGGCGATCGCCGACGACGGCGAGGTGTGGGTGCGCGCGCCCGGCGTGTTCGGCGGCTACCTCAACCACCCGCGCTGCACCGCCGAGTCGCTGTTCGACGGCTGGCTCGGCACCGGCGACCTCGGCAGCCTGGACGAGGACGGCTACCTGACCATCACCGGCCGCAAGAAGGACGTCATCGTCACCAGCAGCGGCAAGAACCTCGCCCCCGCCGCCCTGGAGGTCCGGGTCGAGGCGCACCCGCTGGTCTCGCAGTGCCTGGTGGTGGGCGACGACCGGCCGTACGTGGCCGCGCTGATCACGCTCGACCCCGCGGCACTGGCGCACTGGATGAAGCGGCGCGGGCGCGGGCAGCCGGACCCGTGGGCGGTGCTCACCGACGGGGACCTGCACACCGAGGTCCAGCGCGCCGTCGCGGCGGCCAACGCCGCCGTCTCGCGGGCCGAGTCGATCCGCGCGTTCCGGCTGCTGCCCCGGGAGTTCGCCGTGGAGCAGGGGCTCATGACACCCTCGCTGAAGCTGCGGCGGGCGGCGATCACGGCGTACTACGCGGCGGACATCGAGGAGCTCTACGCACCCTGACGGACCGTCTTGTCCCCCGCACGGCAGGCCCGGTGGTCCGGCACGGTGCGGATCCCCCGGACAACCCCTACTTCGGGCCGACACTCCTTGACGTCCGGAGTGGTCCAGTCCATTGTTTTGCTCCGGTCAGAGTGCGGCACGCCGACGGCTCCCGCCCCCTCCGGGAGCACCCCCACATCCCGCTTCCGCGCGCCCGCCCCAACGGACGCGCGTCCCCACGCAGGAGTCCCCACGTGTCCATCCCCTCGCGCCTGTCCGCGCGCCTGCTGGCGCCGGCCGCCTGCGCCGCACTGCTGGTCGCCGGCCTCGCCGGACCCGCCTCCGCCTCGGCGGCCGGGAACGCCGCCCAGGCCCCGGCGGCGGCCCCGGCGCCCACCGTCAACCTGGCGACCAACCCCGGGTTCGAGATCCCCGCCTCCTCGCTCGCGGACTGGGGCAGCGTGCCCGGCTGGCGCTGTTCCGGCGGGCCCGCCGAGGCCTCCGTCACCACCACCGCCCCGCACTCCGGCGGCTCGGCGCTGGCCGTCGCCCCGGCGGGCGACGGGTCCACCGGCGAATGCGTGCAGACCGTCTCGGTCCGGCCCGGCACCACCTACACCGCCTCCGCCTGGGTCCGCGGCGCGTTCGTCTTCCTCGGCGCCACCGACGGCACCGACCGTCCGACGCCCCCCGCCTGGACCGCCACCACCAACGGCGGCTGGCAGAAGCTCACCACCCGCTTCACCAGCGGCCCCGACGCCCGCACGGTCCGCCTCAGCGTCCACGGCTGGTACCAGCAGGGCCCGTTCGCGGTCGACGACGTCCGGGTCGACGGCCCCGCGCCCGCCCCCGCGACCGCCGCCGCCTCGGTGCCGACCAGCGACAAGGTGGTCTTCTTCACCGTCGACGACGGCTGGCAGACCACCCCGGAGGCGGAGAGGTTCATCACCGACCACCAGCTGCCGATCACCGCCTTCCCGCTGCCGATGGCCGCCGCCAACAACCCCGGCTACTTCCAGCGGGTCACCGCCGCGCCCGGCTCCTCGATCCAGAACCACAGCGTCTCCCACCCGGACCTCACCAAGCTCTCGCCCGCCGAGCAGCAGGTCGAGATCTGCGACGCCCGGGACTCCCTCACCCGCCAGTTCGGCACCGCGCCGACGGTCTTCCGCCCGCCGTACTTCGCCTGGAACGACGACACCCTGCAGGCCGCCGCCAACTGCGGCATGCGCACCGTGCTCACCGCCGACGCGGACTTCAGCTGGGGCGCCTCCAACATCTGGCACGAGGGCACGCTGTCACCCGGGGACGTCGTCCTGATGCACTGGACCGACACCCTCGCCGGTGACCTCCAGCGCGCCCTGGCCGCCGCCGAGGTCGCCGGGCTGAAGCCGGCCGGGCTGACGTCCTACCTGCGCTGAGGACGCGGGACCGGCCCGGCCGCCGGGGCGGGCCCTTCTGCGGGAGGCCGCTTGGGGCAGGCCGCTTGAGGGGGGCCGCTTGAGGCAGGCCGCTTGATGGAGGGGGCCGCTTGAGGGGGGCCGCTTGAGGCTTCGTCACCGGTTCGGCGCCGTCCGATCCGGTTCCGGGCGCACCGTCGGTCCTTCCCGGGCCGGCGGTGCGCCCGTTCCGCGCCCTGCCCGTGGCCGGTCCGAGATCCTCCGCCCCCAGACTCGTTCCCATGGGGAGAACGGGGGAACGGACCGCCTGCGGGCGGTCGTCCGGCCGTCGGTTGCGCCGCACCCGGGGGCTGTTGCGCGGCGGGCCCGCCGCACCGACCGGGACGCCGGTGCCGCCGGCCGTCGGGGGCTGCTCCGCGCCGCGCCGCCACCTCACCGGCGTCCGGGTCGAGGACGGTCAGCCGGTCGTCCTGCCGCGCGCCTGTCGGCGGGCCGACCACGACCGCATCGGGAGCCACGAGAGCGTCTGCCGCACCTGGGTCGCCCCGCGGCCGCCGGCCGGCACCGGTGGGGCACGCGCCGTCCCGTTCCGGCGGCCGCCGGCGCAGCTACGGCATCGACGTCCGCACCACCGGACCCGCCGCCTCCCGGGTCTCCTTCACCGCCGAGAACCTCACCCGCTTCTCCGGCGCCGGGCTCCGGGCGCACGCCCGCATCCGGGCGCCGGAGGAGTTCGACTCCTGCGCCCGGACGGAGTGCCGACCCTCATGACGACCCGCCTGCTCGCCTCCGTCGCGACGGAGGCCCGCCCCGGAGGCCGCAACGAGGACTTCGTCCTCACCGGCTCCGACGTGACCGTCCTGCTGGACGGCGCCGGACTGCCCGACTCCCTGGACACCGGTTGCGCCCACGGGGTCCCCTGGTTCGTCCGGACCCTGGGGTCCGCGCTCCACCACCGGGCCACGGACCGGCGCACCGCCCTGCGGGAGTGCCTGACCGAGGCGATCCGCGACACCGCCCGGGCCCACGGCCCCGGCTGCGACCTGAGCAGTCCGTTCACCCCCTCGGCCACCGTGGTCGTCGCCCGGACCGACGGCGGCCGCCCGAGCGGTGAGCGGCCGGACGGTGAGGGGTCGGACGGTGAGGGGTCGGGCGACGAGCGCTCGGACGGTGAGCGGCTGAACGGCGAGCGGTCGGGCGATGAGCGGTTCGAGTGGCTGGTTCTCGCGGATTCCACGCTCGCGCTCCGGCTGCCCGGAGGCGTCCGCACCGTCTCGGACCACCGGGTCTCGGACGTGACCACACCGCAGCGCGCCGCCCTGGCCGCGGAGGTGGCCCACCTCGCGCCGGCCGCACGGGCCGCCGTGTTCGCCCGGGCCCAGCGCCGGACGATGAACACCGCGCAGGGCTACTGGGTGGCCGCCGCCGACCCCGGGGCGGCCGGGCACGCACTCGTCGGCTCGGTCCCGCTCACGGAGGTGCGGGCCGCGGCGCTGCTCTCCGACGGGGCCGCGCGGTCGGTGGACGACTTCGGGGTGCGGAGCTGGCCCGACCTGTTGCGGGAGCTGGAAGCCCACGGCCCCCACCACCTCATCGCCCGCACACGGGAGCTGGAGCGCTCCGACCCCGACTGCCTCCGCTGGCCGCGCGGCAAGTGCCACGACGACGCGACGGCCGTCCTGCTCCTCCCCCCGGCGGACGGGGCTCCCGGAGGGACCGTCTGAGGACGGATGAGCCTTCGTTGACACGGCGGGGAAGGGGTGTTCTGATGGGCCGCGTGCAGCGTGGCGCCGGCCAAAGAGATTTGGGCCGGTCGGCAGCCGGGCCGGCACCTGATCCGAGGGACCACGCGTGATGAGTTCGTACTCCGCTCCCCTTTCCTGACCCCTTCGCGCGGCCACGGCCGGGCCGGTGGCCGCTTTCCCCCGTTCGGAGATCTGTACAGACGCATGCCCATGTCTTCTTCCTCTTCTTCCTCTTCTTCCTCCTCTCCTTCTTCCCCCTCCTCCTCCCGATCGCCCCAGGACTCTCCGCCGGCCCAGTCGTTCCGGTCGTTCCAGCAGAGCGTCATCGAGGAGTTCCGCACCAACGGCGGGAAGGTCGGCGGCCCCTTCGAGGGCGGCGACCTGCTGCTGCTGACCACCGTCGGCCGGCGCTCCGGGCGCGATCACACGGTGCCGCTCGGATACGTGCGGGCGAACGGGCTGCTGCTGGTCGTCGCCTCGGCGGCCGGCGCGGCCCACGACCCGCAGTGGTACCACAACCTGCTCGCCCGCCCGCTGGTGCGGGTGGAGCTCGGCGAGGAGGTGTTCGACAGCATCGCCGTCCCGGCCGAAGGCGCGCGCCGGGACGAGCTGTTCGCCGCCGTCGTCCGGGCCGCACCCGGGTACGGGGACTACCAGCGGGCCACCGAGCGGGTGCTGCCGGTGGTCGTTCTGGAGCCGGCCGGGGCCGACGCCCCGGCGCGCGAGGTGACCAGCCTGGCGGACAGGCTCCTGGAGGTGCACGACTGGCTGCGCGGCCTGTTGCGGCACCTGCGGGCCGAGACCGAGGCCCACTTCGCCGACGGCGGCGACGACGTCCCCGCGCTCGGACTCCAGATCCGTCAGCACTGCCTGGCGTTCTGCCAGGGGCTGACCGTTCACCACACCGGAGAGGACCGGGGAGTCTTCCCGGCCCTCGCCCGAAGCCACCCCCACCTGCGGGACGTGCTGGAGCAGCTGGCCGAGGAACACCGGGTGGTGGCCGGACTCAAGGACGGGCTGGCCGCGCTGGTGGCCGGCATCGGCGGTTGCGAACCGGAGCCGTTCCGGGCCGAACTCCACCGGATGGCGGCCGAACTGGAGGCCCACCTGGAGCACGAGGAGCGGGAACTGCTGCCCGCGCTCGCCGGAATCCCGTTCCCGCCGACCGGGCGCTGAACGGCGACCGGCCCGTCGAGTGCCGCCGACCGTCGACGCGGTCGGGCCCGCCGGTTCCTCCCTCGCGGAGGGAGGAACCGGCGGGCCCCGGTCCGTCCGGCACCGGGCCGTTCCGCGCCCGGGCGTCCACTCGTCCGGACCTCCACTCGTCCGGGCGTCCGGGCGTCCGCACGAGTGGACGAGTGGACGAGTGGACGGGCCCGATCAGGCCTGCGCGGAGAACACCGGGAGGTACCCGGCCGACTGACCGGCGGCCTTGGGGTGGTAGCTCTCCTCGACCGGCAGCGTGGTGCTGTGCAGCCAGGTGGTGGCCGACCCGCAGATCTCGTGCTCGCGGAAGATCGAACGGACGTCTCCGAAGGCGAAGCCCGCGTTGGCGGCACGCTTGGCGACGACGTCGTCGAGCACGTCGGCGGCGCCGTTGATCGCGGCCCGCTTGGTGTCTCCGATGCCCAGGATGCAGCTGCCGCCGACCTTGTAGAGGTGCGGGTACCCGAGCACGACCACCCGGGCGTTCGGCGCCTTGGCGTGGATCGCCGAGTACAGCTGGTCGAGCTTGCCGGGCAGCGTGCTGGTGGCGTAGTTCTTCGCGGTGGCGACGGCGTTGAGACAGGCGCTCTCGGAGTCCAGCACACAGGTCTGCATGGTGCTCGCGAACCCGGCGTCGTTGCCTCCGACACTGATGCTGACGAGCGTGGTGGTCGAGCTCAGCGCGGCGAGCTGGCCGTTGAGCACGTCCCCGGTTCGGGCGCCGGCACAGGCGACGAACTTGAAGGACGCCGGCGCGTGCGCGTTCTTCCACAGGTACGCGTACGCGTTGGTGCTTCGCTTGCAGCTCCCGCTGTCGCTCGTGTAGCTGCCGGCGCCGAGGCCGGCGGCGTACGAGTCGCCCAGCGCGACGTAGTTGGCGCCGGCGGCATGGGCCGAACCGGCGGTGGCGAGGGTGGTGAGGGAAACGAGCGCCGCGGTGACGGCGAGGGACATGACTCGGGCAGGGCGTAGCATGACACCTCCTGGCAGTGACGTACGTCACGGAATTGGATACCAGGCGGTAGCTTGCGTGGGAAGTTGTCATGCCAAGGCAATTGACGAACAGTCTGACAACGCGAAGGTGAACTGCCCCGTCCGCAACCGGAAATGCGCCCCTGCGCCGGTAGGGCGATGTCGCCCGTTCGGAGCAGGCCACCGGCCGGACGGACACCCCGTGGGCGGAGGACGCGCAAGCCGCGAGGTCCGCCCCCGGGGAGCCGCCCCCGGGGGCCGGGCCGTGCCCGGGCGGGGCCTCGGCAGCGGCCGGTGAGCGGGGCGCCCTCAGCCGCGCCGCTCGCCGGAGGCGCCGGGGGCCGCGCCGGGGAAGACCTCGCAGCCCGTCACCGGCAGTTCCTCGATCGTCTCGTCGGCCGCCGCGGGCACGCCGAGCCACCGGACGGCGGTCGCCACCGCGGCCCGCGCCTGCCGCAGGCCGGGCGTGCCCCAGCCGAGCAGCTCGACCGCGAGGCCCGGCGCCACCAGCAGTCGCCGGTAGTGCCGCCCCGAGGCCGGGTCCGGCGCGCTCGGACCGACGGCCCGCAGGGCGGCGGCCATCCGCACCCGGGCGCACTCGTTCCCGCCGTTGGCGGAGCCGACCCGGTCGTAGAGGTAACCGAGGTAGTGCGGCGTGCCGATCAGCGCCTGCGCCTCCTCGGCAGCCTCGCGCGCCAGCGCGGATCCGGGGTCCCCGGCGTCCTCCGGCTCCAGCGAGCCACCGGGCAACGAGACGATGCCGTCCCTCGGGTTGACCAGGGTCAGCACCCGGCCGTCGGGAGCGAACAGCCACCCCCAGGACTGCTTGACCGGGAGCCCGGGAGGCACCCGCTCGCCCGGCCGCCAGGGCCACCCCGCGGTGGGACGCCGGCGCACCCTGCCGAGCAGCTCGGCGATCTCCGCGCTGTACTCGATCCGGCTCATGCGTCCCCCCTTTCGGTGTCGGGCTCGCCGGACCGACGGTGCGCGGGGACGGTTCGCGGTGCGCGGTTCGGGGCGGAGCGGTGCGGGGCCGAGCAGGTGGGTACGGCGGCACGGACGCCGACCGTTCCCACTGTTGATCTTCCCCGAAATCTTCCCCGAACAGGCGGTCGATGAACAGTCCCCAGCGCCGCTTGGTGGACAGCGCGGGCCGAACGCCCTGGTCAGCCCCGGTCAGGCCAGGGGCCCACCCCCGCCCCCCGCCGGGCGTCCGGCACGTCCCCCCGACGGACGCCCGGGCGGGTGGCCGTCCGGGCCGGGGTCCGGTTCGCCGCCGGGGTCCGGTTCGCCACCGGGGTCCGGGCCGGGCCGGCCGTCCTCCGGTGGCACCGGGAGCGGGAATCCCGGCAACGGGACGGCGGCCGGCGGGAAGGGCAGCCCCCGGCCGACGTCGTCGGCGAGCTCGTCCAGCACCTCGCGGGCGCCCATCGGCCGCAGCAGCCCGCCCCCCAGCCGCCAGCCGCGCACCGTATGACCGCCGGGCGCTCCCGGGTCCCCGTGCAGCACCACCGCACCCGCACCGCCGACGGCCAGCCCCGCCGCCAGCGTCACGCAGAAGGCCTCGTCGTCCCGCCCGGCGTCCGCGCACCTGCCCCGCTCCACCTCGATCCCGGTCGCCGAGGTCAGCTCCTCGCCGTCCTCCGGACCGTGGCAGCGCAGGGTCAGCAGATGGAGCCCGTCACCGGCGCCGAGCGCCACCGCCGCCCGGACCTCGACGGCGTACCGCAGCAGCGCCACCAGCCGCCGCTCCCCCGGCGGCCCCTCGCCGACCGCCGCCAGCAGGACCGCCATCGCGACGGAGATCCGCACCCGCGCCCGGTGGTCGTCGGCCAGCGCGGGCAGCAGCACGGCCGGCCGGTGCCCGGCGTAGACGAACGGCTCCCCGGCCAGCTCGGGATCGGCCGCGTACGCGACCCGGGCCGCCGCGTCCGCCGGGTCGAAACCGAACGCCTCGCAGTACTCCTCGAAGTCCGCGGGATCGAGCACCCGCAGGTGCACCTCCATCCCGTTCGCACGCAGCGCCCGGAGCCGGATCGTCACCCGACGCAGGTACGACCGGTAGGACAGCCCGCCGAACAGCCCGTACCGCGCGAGGTCGGCGAAGTCGGCGGCCCGGACCACCAGCGCGAGCGCCACCGGCTCCGGCGGCGGCGCCCCGCGCGCACGCCCCCTGCGCCGCTCCCGGGCCCCGGGCCCGGCCGGGGTGCCCGCTCCGGGACCGCTCGCGCCGCCTCCCGGCGGCCGTCCACCGGGCCCCCTCACCCCGGGCCCGCCCGGCCCGGGGCGCCGCCGCGCCGCCCCGGGCACCCACGCCCGGACCCCCTTGCCCGCACCCTCCCGCCACCCACGCCCCCGCACGTACACCGCCGCCTCCCGCTCCCGACACCCGCACCCGCACCCGCACCCGCACCGACCCGAACAGCCCCCGGACTCCCGGCGACCGCGAACACGCACACGGTCACCGGCAACGGACCCTGCCCGACCGACGACGCCCTTCCCGTACCGCACGCCACCACCACCCCATCCGCACACCAGAACCCCGTGAGCCCCTCGGCTCCCGGTGACCGCGACCATACAGAGGGTCACTGACAATCGACCCTGGGCGACCGACGAGGTCCCCCGCACCACCTCGCCGCCCGGCACGGCCGCGCCCTGGGAACCGGGCGTCCGGACCCCTCGGCCACCCGGTCGATCCCCGAACCTCCGCCCTCCGGGGTGCCGGACCGCACCGGGTCCCGGGCCTCCGGAGGCACCGCCCGGCACGGTCGCACCGCCGGGGAACGGCCGCCCCGCCCCTCGACCGGGCCGCCCCCGGTCCTGGAGGGGCCGCACCGGGGCGTGGCCCCGGCCCCCTCCCCCGGCGGAGCCGCCCGGGGTCGGCTGCCGCCCGGCCCCGGGGAGGGGCCGGGGAGCCCGGCGGCGGCCGGGGATTCCCGTTGCGGACCGGGTTGTCGGTGGCGCCCGTTATGGTCGGGGACCATGCGACTGCTGCATACCTCCGACTGGCATCTCGGACGCTCGTTCCACCGGGAGAGCCTGCACGACGCCCAGCGCGCCTTCCTCGACCACCTCGTCACGGTGGTCCGGGACGAAGGCGTGGACGCCGTGCTGGTCGCGGGCGACGTGTACGACCGGGCGCTGCCGGGCCTGGAGGCGGTGGCGCTGTTCGACGACGTGCTGCACCGGCTGGCCGACCTCGGGGTGCCCACGGTGTTCATCAGCGGCAACCACGACTCCGCCCGCCGCCTCGGTGTCGGCGCGGGCCTCATCGGCCGGGCCGGCGTCCACCTGCGCACCGACCCGGGCGAGTGCGCCGAGCCGGTGCTGCTCGCCGACGAGCACGGCCCGGTCGCCGTCTACGGGCTGCCCTACCTGGAGCCGACCCTCGTCCGGGAGCGGTTCGGGCTGGCCCGCGGCGGCCACGCGGCGGTGCTCGGCGCCGCGATGGACCAGGTCCGGGCCGATCTCGCGGCACGGCCCGCCGGTACCCGGGCCGTGGTGCTGGCGCACGCCTTCGTCACCGGCGGCGAGCCCAGCGACAGCGAGCGCGACATCGCGGTGGGCGGGGTCGCGGCCGTCCCGGCCTCGGTGTTCGACGGCGTGCATTACGCCGCCCTCGGCCACCTGCACGGCTGCCAGACCCTCGCCCCGCACCTGCGGTACAGCGGCTCCCCGCTCGCCTACTCCTTCTCCGAGCACGAGCAGCGCAAGAGCATGTGGCTGGTCGACCTCGCGGCGGACGGCGAGGTCACCGCCGAGCGGATCCCCTGCCCGGTCCCCCGGCGGCTGGCCCGGCTGCGCGGACGGCTCGACGAGTTGCTCGGCGACCCGAAGCACACCGACGACGAGCAGTCCTGGGTGCAGGCCACCCTCACCGACCCGAGCCGCCCGAGCGAGCCGATGGAGCGGCTGCGCCGCCGCTTCCCGCACACCCTCCAGCTGCTGTTCGACCCGGAGGAGACGACCGCCGCCGCCTCCCCGTCCTACGCGGCCCGGGTCGGCGGGCGGACGGACCTGGAGATCGCCGAGGGCTTCCTGCGGCACGTCCGCCCCGGCGCCGAGCCGGACGCGGAGGAGCTGGACTGGCTGCGCGAGGGCTTCGAGAGCGTCCGGGAGACCACCGACCGGAAGGCGGAGCTGCCCCGATGAGACTCCACCGGCTGACCGTGACCGCCTTCGGCCCGTTCGCCGGCGCCGAGACGGTGGACTTCGACGCGCTGGCCGCCGCCGGGCTGTTCCTGCTGCGCGGTGCCACCGGCGCGGGCAAGACCAGCGTGCTGGACGCGGTCTGCTACGCCCTCTACGGCGAGGTGCCCGGCACCCGCCGGACCAACCGGCTGCGCAGCGACCACGCCGACCCCGGCCGGCTGACCGAGGTCCGGCTGGAGCTGACGCTGGGCGGGCGGCGGCTGGAGATCACCCGGATCCCCGAGCAGCCGCGGCCGAAGAAGGTCGGCAAGGGCATGACCCTCGAACGCGCGCAGACGCTGCTGCGCGAGTGGTCGGCGGACGGCGGGGGCACCGGGGGCGAGCCGGGCTGGCGCGGGGTCAGCAAGTCCCACCAGGAGGCCGGGGAGGAGATCCACCGGCTGATCGGGATGAGCCGGGACCAGTTCTGCCAGGTGGTGCTGCTGCCCCAGGGCGACTTCGCACGGTTCCTGCGGGCCGACTCCGAGGAGCGCGGCAAACTGCTGCGCCGGCTGTTCGACACCGAGCGCTTCCAGTCCGTCGAGGCCTGGCTGGCCGAGCAGCGCCGGACCCACGAGGCCGCCGTCCAGGCGGGGCGCCGCCGGCTGCGGGACCTCGCCAGCAAGGCGGAGCAGGCGGCCGGCCCGGGCGCGGAGCCGGCCGGGGACTGGATCTCCGGTGACGAGGACTCCGCTCCGGCCGGGGCCCCGGCGGATCCCGGTCCCACCACCGGTGTGCTGGGCTGGGCCGCCGTGCTGCGCGGCGGCGCGGCCGAGCGGCTGACCGTCGCGGGGGCCGCGCTGGCCGGCGCCGAGGAGGCGCACCGGGCGGCGCAGCGGGAGCGCGAGGCCGGCGAGCAGCTGGCCGACCGGCAGGAGCGGCACCGGCGGGCGGTGCGGGAGGCGGCCCGGCTGGCCGAGGACGAACCGGCCCGGTCGGCGGACCGGCGGCGGCTGGCGGCGGCGCAGGCGGCGGTCGGCGTCGAGTCCGTGCTGCACCTGCGCGAGCGCGCGGCGGAGGCGTACCGGCGGGCCCGGGAGGAGGAGCACCGGCACCGCGCGGTGCTGGCCGAGGTCACCGACGGCCCGCTCGGCGCGGCCGGCGGCCGGACGGGCGCGGACGGGGCCGGCGGCGAGCCGGCGGACGGCGGCCCGGCGCTGGCGCACGCCGAGGCCGAGGAACTGGCCGGGGCCGAGCGGCGGCTGCGCGAGGAGATCGTGCGGCTGGAGGCGGCCCGCGAGGACGAGCGCCGGTACGCGGGGCTGGACGCAGCTCGGGCGGCGACGGCCGCCGACCTGCGGCGTGCCGAGGACCTCGCCGAGGAGGCGGCCGACTGGCTGGCCGACTTCGAGCCCCGGCTGGCCGCCCTCGTGGCCGAGCAGTCCGCCGCCCGGGACGCCGCCGCGCTGGTCGAGCAGCTGGACACCAGGCGCGCGGAGCTGACCGGCAGGCTGGCGGCCGCCCGGGCCCGGGACGGACTGGACCGGGAGATCGACCGGGCCGGACCGCTCGCGGTCGCCGCCCGCACCGGGGCCCTGAACGCCCGCCAGTTCGGCCTGGACCTCCGGGAGCGCCGACTGGCCGGGATGGCGGCCGAACTGGCCGGCCGGCTGAGCGCCGGCGAGCCGTGCCGGGTCTGCGGTTCGGCGGAGCACCCGGCACCCGCCCGCCCGGTCGGTGAGCCGGTCCGGGCCGAGGACGAGGAGCGGGCCCGGCGCGCCCAGGCCGCCGCGGAGAAGGCGGCCGACTCGGCGGAGCGGGAGCTGTCCGGCCTCCGGGAACGCCGGGCCACGGCGGCCGGCGCGGCGGGCGAGGAGCCCGTCGACGCCCTGGCCGGGGCGCTCGGCGGGCTGGAGCGCGAGCACCGGGAGGCGGTCCGGACCGCGGAGGGGCTCGGCGCGGCCGGCCGGGCGATCGAGCGGCTCACCGCGGAGCAGGCCGCCCGCCGCACCGCGCTGGCCGACGCCCGTGAGCGCGGTGCCGGGCTGGCCGCGCAGGCGCGGAACCTGCTCGCGGAGCAGGAGAAGCTGGGTGCCCGGGTGGCGGCGGCCCGTGGGGACGCACCGTCGGTCGCGGCGCGTGCGGGTGCCCTGGCCCGTCTCGCCTCGGCCGTCGCGGCGCTCGCCGTGGCGGCCCGGGCCGCCACGGAGGCGGCCCACCAGCTCAAGCGGGCCGACGACGAACTGGCCGGGGCCGCGGCGGCGGCCGGGTTCGCGAGCGTGGAGGACGCCACCGGCGTCCTGCTGCCCCGGGCGGAACGCGAACGGCTGGAGCAGCGGCTGGACCGGCACCGGGCCGAACTGGCCGCGGCCGAGCGCCGGCTCGCCGAGCCGGACCTGGCAGCGGCGGCGGCCCTGCCGCCCGCCGACCTGCCGGGCGCCCGGGCCCGGCTCGGTGCCGCCACCGACCGGCTGCGCACGGCGCACGCGGCCCGGGACGCGGCCCGGGCACGGTGCGAGGCGCTCGCCGCGATCGGACGGGAGCTGGACGGGCTGGCCCGCTCGCTCGCCCCGGAGCTGGCCCGTTTCGCGCGGATCAGCCGGCTGGCCGCCCTCGCGGCCGGCACCTCCGCCGACAACCGGCTCCGGATGCGTCTGGAGTCGTACGTCCTGGCGGCGCGGCTGGAGCAGGTCGCGGCGGCGGCCAGCGACCGGCTGGTGCGGATGTCCGGCGGCCGCTACACCCTCGTCCACAGCGACGACCGGGGCGCCGGCAACAAGCGCTCGGGCCTGGCCCTGCGGGTGGTGGACGCCTGGACCGGCACCGAACGGGACACCGCGACGCTCTCCGGCGGCGAGAGCTTCTTCGCCTCCCTGGCCCTGGCACTGGGCCTGGCGGACGTGGTCACCGACGAGGCCGGTGGCATGCCGCTGGACACCCTGTTCATCGACGAGGGCTTCGGCAGCCTCGACGAGCACACCCTGGAGGAGGTCATGGACGTCCTGGACGGCCTGCGCGAGCGGGACCGCGCGGTCGGCATCGTCAGCCACGTCGCCGACCTGCGCAGCCGGATCCCGGCCCAACTGCTGGTCCGCAAGGGCCGGCACGGCTCCACCCTGGCACCGACCGGACGGGAGCACGTCTGACGGTCGTCGACGCCGCCGGGCTGCTCCGGAGCGACCGGGCAGGGCCGCTCCCCGGTGCGGACCGAGCACAGCGTGCTGCCCGGCGGGCCGACGGTCGCGCCGCGGCCCGACGAGGCCCGGGCCGGGCCATGGACCTGCCGCCGGCTCGCCACGGCACAGGCCTGGTCAGCCGCGGAGGCCGGTCGGGCTTCGTCCTGACGGGAGCAGGCCCGACCGCCGGCGCCGGCACGGGGCCGCAGGACCCTCCGGGGTCAGCCACCCTCCGGGGCCGGCCGCGGCACGCGATGCGCTGGGCCCGCCGCGCCGGTGACGGCGGGCCGCATCGGCGCGCGGCCCGTGCACCGACCGGCACGCTCCGGGACCGGGTGGCAGGGCCACCACGCCCTCGCCGCCACCGAGGCCACGGCGCCGGCCCGGTCAGCCGCCCGGGCCGGCGCGGCTCCGCCCCGGCGGGAGCACGCCCGACAGCCGGCGCCGGGAGGCGGGCAGGCTGCGGGGTCAGCCGGAGCAGGCGATGCGCTGGGCCTGCTGCCAGGTGCAGACCGGGCAGAGCGTGCTGCCCGGGTGGTCGGCGGGCAGTTCGGTCGGCTCGCCGCACAGCACGCAGTCCGCGCGGGGGCCGGTGAGGTCCGGGTCGGGCAGCAGGCCCGCCACGGCCTCGCCGTCACCCGGCGCGAGGACACAGACCTGGTCGGCCGCTGCCGTGGTGTCGGCGGTGTCCGGCGTGGTGGCGGTCCCGGTGTTCACGGCTGTTTCGCTCATGGGGCCCTCTTTACTCCGCGACCGGGCCCCGCGCAAGGCGCGCCCGGGGCGGCCGTTACGGTGGCCGCATGTCCGACGCCCACCGCACCGCACCGCCGTCGCCCGCCGTCCCGTCACCGGCCCCGCCGGCGGGGGGCGGGCTGCCCGTCGCCGCACCGTCCGCGGGCGCGGGGCGGCCGACCGGAACGTCGTCCGGCCTGGAGCGGCGGCTGCTGGCGGCCCGGGCCGCCGCACCCGGCTACCCCGAGGTGGGCGCCACCCGGGACGCCCGGCTGCCGGCGGGCTACACGCACCTGCGCCGACGGGTCCACCTCGGACACGGCCCGGAGGTGCTGGCACGCGCCGGACGGTTCGTCCTCGGCTGGGGATGCCAACTGGGCACCGGCTTCGCCGTGCACCCCTACGCGCCCGCCGAGCCGGGGGCGACCGTCCTGCTGCGGCTCACCCTGCCCCGCAGCCGGTGGCCCCGGCTGGTGATCCCCTGCCGGGTGGTGTGGACGGTGGACGAGCCGGACCGGATCGGCTTCGCCTACGGGACGCTGCCCGGACACCCGGAGTGCGGCGAGGAGGCGTTCCTCGTCTCCATGGACGCGGCGGGCGAGGTGTGGTTCGAGGTGATCGCCTTCGCCCGGCTCTCGGCCTGGTACGCCCGGCTGGGCCGCCCGGTCGCCCTGCTCTGCCAGTACCTGGCGATCGAGCGCTACCTCACCGCCGTCGCCGACGCCGCGGCCGCAGACACCGGCGGCACCGGCCCGGCCTCCTCCTGAGGAACGCCCGCCCCGCTCCGTTCGCAACCGACGCACCCGGCCGGCGCACCCCGCCCACGGGCCCGGCCGGCGACGACCGCGGGCCGGGGCGACAACGCTCCCGGCCCCGCCACCGCCCTGCGGGAGCGCCCGCCCACCGCCGCCGTGGGGCACCCCACGGC
>NZ_JBHJRC010000157.1:0-18730 GCF_042261735.1 Kitasatospora sp. NPDC056327
GAACGGGGGGGGGGTGCGGGAGGCCGGTCGGTCCGGCGTCCCGCTCCGCCCCCGGAACTCCCGTGGCGGAACGGCGGCTCAGGAGCCGGCGAGCAGGTCGCGCAGCAGTGTGACGGTGTCCGCGTCCAGGTCGCGGCCGGTGCGCCGGCTGAGCGCGTCGAGCCGGTTGACGGCCCGCAGGAGCTGGTCGCGGGCGCCGGCCGAGGCGTAGGCGTAGAACAGGTCCCGGTGCAGCAGTTCGACGTCCGGGGCGACGGCGAGGCCGCGGAAGACGGCGGCCTCGGCGCTGCGGTGGTCGCCGTACTGGAGGCGGCGGGCGGCGAGTTCGTGGGAGGTGTCGACGATCGCCGCGATCATGTCCTGCCGCTCGGCCTCGGCCCACGCGAACGCGGCGGGCGGGGCCTCCGCGAACGGGGCGCCGCGGACCAGGGCGAGGGCGTGGGCGAGGGCCGCGTCGGCGGTGGCGCTGGTGCTGCGCATGCCGCGCCGGTAGAGGCTGCGGAACTCGTCCCAGTCGCAGGTCACGGCGGGGGCGAAGGTGTAGCCCTCGGCCGTGTCGGTGGCCAGGAGCGGCCGGCCGTCGGGGGCGGTGCCCAGCCAGGCGGAGAGGTCGGCGAGCTTGTCGGACAGCGGGCTGCGGGCGTCGGCGGTGGTGGGGTGCGGGTCGAGGTGGGCCGCTCCGGGGTGCAGGTCGTGGTCGAGGGCGGCGTGGCCGGCACCGGGGCGCAGGGCCAGGTAGGCGGCGAGTTCGGTGAGCCGCAGGACCGCGCCCGGCTCGGCGGTGCCACCGGTGCCGGCGACGTCGACCGGGCCGAGCAGGCGGATCCTGGGGGCGGTGCGGGTGGCGTGCGCCTCCGGGGACCGGAGGATGGCGAGCAGGTCGTCGCTGTCGCTGCGGCCGGGGGTGGTCCGGGCCACCTGGACGGCAGCGGCCGGACCGGGCTCGGGACGGGCGGGGACGCGCGGGGCGGCGGCCGTGGGCGCGGGCACCGGGTCGTGCGTCGGCACCGGCTCGGGCGCCGGGGCGGGCACCGCGGCCGGACCGGCCGGCGGAGCGGCGGCGGGGGCCGCGTCCAGGGCGGCCTCCGGCGGGACCGGACCGGCCGGCGGCTCGGCCCCGGCCGGCGCCGGGGCGGCCACCGGGCTCACCGGACGGACCGGCGTGACGGCACTCGGCAGACCGAGGTTCTGGGTCGTCTCGTCCCCGTCGAAGCCACCGGAACCGGCGGCCCCCGCGGAGCCGCCCGGCCCCTCGGAGCCCGCGGCGCGCCCGGCACCGGCGGCGGCCGGAGCGGCCCCGTCGGCGGCGGGCAGCGGAAGCGGCGCGACCGGGAACGCGGCGGCCGGACCGGTCGGCACCGCTCCGGTGCCGGCCTGTCGGCCGAGCCCGTTGATCAGGTGGCGCGGGGAGGGCAGCGCGGCCGGACCGGCGGCCCCCGGGACAGGCGAGGCCGGGTCGGTGCCGGCGAACGGGCTGGCGCCCGTGCCGATGACCCGGGCCAGCAGCCGCGGTCCGGCCGCCGCCCGGTCGCCGCCGTCCTCGTCGTCCGCGGCATCCGGACCGCCGAGGGCCGCGTCCAGCGCGGCGAGCGAGAAGGCGCCCGAGGGGCCGTCCGCGCCCCCTGCGGCGGCACCCACGCCCGCCAGGACCGGGACGGGCACCGGCAGGTCGGCCGGCTCCAGCTCATCGCCGTCCAGGGTCCAGGCCGGGGCGGGGTGCTGGGTGGTGTCGTCGGCGGTCCGGAGCAGCTCGGTGACCTGCTCGTACTGGCCGGTGGTCAGCCGCTGGAGCTCCAGGGTGACGTGCAGGCCGGGGATGGTGGCCTGGCCGGTGGCCGGGAGGGTCCAGCGGGCGACCGGGCCGGTGCCGCGCTCGGGCGCCCGGGTGACCACGGCGACGCAGGTGCGCGGGCGGGCGTCGAGCAGCCGGCCGAGTTCGGCGGGCACCTCCCCGCCGGGCTGGTGGGCGCAGAGCACGATCTCGGGCACCCAGGACTCGTCGGCCAGGCCCCGGCTCCGGGCGTCCCGGGGGCTGGCGGACTCGGCGGCCACCAGCGTCGCGCGGGCCTTGGCGGTGCGCGGGCCGAGTGCGGTGAGCGCGGCCTCCAGCGTGGTGTGGCGGTGGATCCGCTCGGCGGCGGGGCCGCTGATCGGCACCTCCTCGGCGAGGTCGACCAGGTGCAGGTGGAGGCGGTCGGCGAGCGGGCTGTGGGCGAGCTCCAGCGCGAGGGTGCGCATCACGTCGCGGGCGTCGTCCGGGTGGCCGGAGAGGTGGAGCAGCCGGACGGTCTCCAGGTCGGCGAGGACCACCGAGCCGTCGGCGGCCGAGCCGAGAGTGACCAGCGCCGGGTAGGGGGCGGCGGTCTTGCGGGCCTGGGCCGGCGAGAGCAGGCCGTCCGAGTCGGCGGCGCACCACCAGATGTCGGGCGTGTGGGCGGCGCGGAACGGGGCGATCGGGGCGGCGGCGCCGGAGAGGTGGAGTTCGATGGTGCGGTTGGGGGTGATCCGGGCCGCGACGATGGCGGGCAGCCGCTTGCCGCCGCGCACCGTGTTGCGGGCCATGCTGCGCAGGGCGCGGTCGAGGAGGTCGAGGCCGGCGTCGTCCTGGCGGGCCTTCAGCTCGGCCTCGAAGACGGCGGCGGGGGCCGCGGGCAGCGCGATCCGGTGCCGGGGGCGGCGGGCGCGCAGCTGGCCGCCGCGCTTGCGGGCGACGGCGCCGACCATGATCGCGGCGAGCAGCACCCCGACCGTGGAGGCGGCGAGGGCGACCGTGTAGTCGTCCTCCGTGGCCTGCTCGGCGTGCGCGGCGGGGGCCTGGGCGTCGGCCTGCTGCGGGGTCCCGGCCTGCTGGTTCCCGGCCTGCGGGGCCTGCGCGGGCGCGGACGGCTGGGCGGGCGCGGGCGCGGGGGTCTCGGCGGCGGGGGCCGGGGCGGGCGTCTGCGCTGGCGTCGGGGCCGGGGCGGGAGCGGGTTCCGCGGGCGGCGCGGGCGCCGGCGCAGCCGCGCCCGGAACGCTCAGGACCATCCCCGGCACGACGACGTCCGGGTCGGTGAGCCGCTCGCCGTCGGGCGCCTGGACACCCTTGTTCGCCTCGAACAGCCGCGGCCAGGCCTCGGCGTCACCGAGCGCCCGGGCGGCGATGGCCGACAGGCTGTCGCCGTCCCGCACCGTGACGGTGCCACCGCCCTCCTGGCCGCTCTGCGGCGTCCCGGCCTGGGCGGGCGCGGGCGCCGGAGCGGGGGCGGGCGCGGGGGCCTTGGCCTCGTCGGGCTTGGCGTCGGCCGGCATCAACAGGTTCCAGCCGGGCTGGATCGGCCGGTCCGCGTCGAAGCGGACGCCCGAATCGTCCATCACCCGGCCGTCGTTGAGCTTGGCGATCTCCTGCCACCGCTCACCGGAGCCCAGTTGGCGCTCGGCGATGGTCCAGAGGCTGTCGGCGGGACGGCTGTCCCGCACGGTGTACCCCGCCTGCGGTTCGGCGGTGGGGGCCGCGGCCGGCGCGGCCTGCGCGGCGGGCAGCGCGGCACGGACGCCCGCCGTCACCTGGACCACCGCTGTCGCGGGGTGCTCGGCGGTGGCGGCGAACGCCGAACCGGCCACCGGCACCAGCGCGATCACGGCGCCGACCAGGCCGGCGGCGGCGCGCTGGCTCCAGCCGAAGGCCGGGATCCGCCGGGCCACCCGGCCGCGCAGCTGGGCCGGGATCTCCAGCAGCACGGAGAGCGCGAAGCAGCCCCAGCCGATCCAGCCGACCACCACCAGCAGCCACAGGAACAGCCGGCCGTCGTCGGGACTGGTCAGCAGCGCGCCGAGGCCGTCGGGGGCCAGCTCGCCCATGTCGGCCACCGCCCGGGTGCCGTACAGCAGCAGCGCGGGCAGGCCGACGAGCAGGACGAGCAGGGTGATCAGGGCCGCGAGCGCGGCGAGAACGGCGCCGCCCCGGCCGCGACGGCCGCCGCCGCCCGCCCGGTGCGAGGGCAGCGGCGCCGGCCGTCGGCCGGGCGCGGGAGTGGTGGGCACTCCCCGGGCCGGACGCCCGGCACGGGTCTGGTCCTTGGCGCGTGGCGCGGCCATCAGTCTTTCTCCGCTTCCTTGACTCCGTGGACGAGGGCGGCGCTCCCCTTGCCCATGACCTTCCGCTCCCCGAGTTCGCCCAGCATCACGGGGCGGAACGCGGTCTGAACCCAGATCGTGACGACGGCCCCGTCCGGCGAGATCTCCACCCGGTGGGCGGTCAGGCCGTACAGCTTGAGGTAGCTGTTGGCCGCCTCCTCGACGTACGCCTTGGGCTTCAGCCGGTAGCCGTCGCCCCGCAGCAGGGCGGCCTCGTCGAGCTGCTGGCCGGCCACCCGGGCGGCCTCCTGGGCGTAGCCGTCGACCCGTTCGGCGAGCCGCAGCTTGCCCCCCGCGTCGACGACCAGCGCGATGACCAGCACCACGTAGGCCGCGCAGACCGCGACGAAGACCGACAGCGCGCCCCGGTCGGAACGCCCGCCGAGCGGCCCCCCGAACCGGAGGCGCGAACCCGTGCCGAACCGCGTGCCGAACCGCGTGCCGGCCGCGGCCCCGGGGCGGGACCCGGGCCGCACGGGGAGGTGCCGCACCGCGCGTCCGCGTGCCATGGCGTTCCCTCCCCACCTGGTCCCGCGCCCTCCCCCGGGCGCTCTCCGCTTGCGTCTCCCCCGCCCGGCGGGTCCCCAATCCCCACCCGGCCCGATCGTCCTCACAACCCCGTCACCACCCGGCCCACGAACCGACACCCGCTCGACCCACTCGTGCCTCACCGGCCCCGGTAGCGGTCGACCACCGAGACGAACCGTCCGGTGAGCTTCTTCGACAGCCGCACGTCCGGCCCCCCGACGAGGTCGCCGAGGCCCACCTCGCACCACACCGTCACCTCCACCGTCGTCAGGGTGACTCCGTTGCTGACCAGTTCGCCGAGCCGGGCGTCCGCGTCGCTTCGCCGGCAGTGCACGCCCTGCTGGCGCATCACGTCCTCGGCGGCCTTCTTCGCGGCCGGCTTCATCCCGTCGACGCTGCGCACCAGGGACGCCGTCCGGGCGGCCGAGCGGGCCGCCGCCTCCACCGTCCCCGCGGCGGTCTGCACCCGGCCCGCGGCGACCGCGACCAGGATCAGCGCGACCACCGCCGGCGCGACGATCGCCGCCTCGACGGCGGTGCTGCCGCCGTCCCTCCCGCGGCCCGACCGGACGGCCCGGCGCAGGCCGAACCGGCGCGGCCGACCCGTCCGCCGTGCCGGCCGACCCCGCTCCGCGGCACCGTCGGCGGCCCCGGCCACCACGCCCTCCGGCGACCCGCTCACGGATTCACCACCACCGGCGGGACGAACCGCTCGCGCGGGGCCTCGGCGAACTGGGTGACGGTCGGTGCCGTGACGAACGGGACGATCACCGGTGCCTTCACCTCCACGGTGACCCGGATCAGCACCGGCGAGCTGCCGTCGGTGCTGACCCGGTGGTCCTTGTCGCCCTGCCGGTCGAGGAACTCCCCGGCCTGCCGGCGCGCCGCCTCGTTCTTCTGCTCGTCGCTCCGGTTCCCCTGCACCCGCCCGGCGTCGACGCCCTCGCGGGCAGCGCTCAGCGCCAGTTGGCGGTGGTACCACCAGAGCCCGGTCTGGGCCACGGCGAGCACCAGGATCAGGACGACCGGGAAGACGATGGCCAGGCTCAGGCTCATCGATCCCCGGTCGGAACCGCGGAGACGACGACGGCGGGTCACGGGGTGGCCGCACCCCCGCCGGGGTACGCCGGGTCCTGCTCGACCTTCTTGACGACGTTGTCCTTCAGCTTGACCAGCGCCACCGTCACCAGCCCCGCGATGAACACCAGCGCGATGACGGCGAGCGCGAGTTCGATGCTGATGGCGCCCTTGTCGCCGCGTGCCCTGGCCGCCTTGGCCCGGCCCATCCGGAAGTGGAACAGCAGCAGGGCGAACTGGATCGGCAGCAGCATCGCGCCCGCCAATCGGCCTGCCACGAACTTGAGCTGAGGGGTCATCGGAAGCTCCCAGGGGTGAGGTGTGGTGGCGGAGGTGCTGACCTCCACGAAGGGGGGCGGTTCAGTTGAGCATCTTGTGGAGCGCGGGGAAGATGATCAGGACGGTCATCAGCAGGGTCAGGGCGGAGCCCGGCGCGACCATGCGCTCGCTGTCGGCGTTGGCCCGGGCCAGGTCCTCGGCCAGCAGCTCGCCGCGCAGGCCCTTGGCCCGGGCCCGCAGGGTGTCGTAGACGGCGGCCCCGTCGGTGCCGGAGATCCGCATGATGTCGGCGAGGTCCTGGAGCGGGGTCATCCCCAGTTCCACGGCCAGCGCGTCCAGTCCGGCCCACGGCGGCAACCGGTCGGTGGCCGCCCGGTCGAGTGCGTCGCGGATCCGGCGGAACACCGCCCCGCGGCCGACCGCGGCGGCCCGGCGCAGCGCCTCGGCCGGGCCCAGGTCGGCGGCCCGTTCCATCGCGACCAGTTCCAGGTAGGCGGCGATGCCGTGCAGGTACTCGACCCGCGCCTCCTTGGCCTCGCCGCGCACGATGCCGTCCGGCACGAACCAGAGCAGCCCGGCCAGCAGGGGCCCGACCACCAGGGGCAGCGTGAACGGCAGGTTCAGGTCGAGCAGCAGGGCCGTCACCGCCACGTACGGCGGCAGCACCAGGCCCAGCAGGGCGAACAGCAGCTTGTGCGCCATGAACCGGGCCGGGGTGCGGCCGATCAGGGCGAGTTCCCGCTCGGGGATGCGCACCCCGCGCAGGTGGACGGAGCGCTCGCCGATCCGGTCGAACCAGCGGGGCCGCTCGTCCGGGTCGGGCGTGCGGTCGGCCGGGGCGCGGTGCAGCCGGTCCAGCGCCTGCCCCAGGTCGGGCGGCGCGGGCCGGAGTTCGGCGATCAGCATCGCGACACCGCCGGCCGCCAGGGCGCCCGCCAGCACGGACCAGGGGGAGATCACCGGACCTCCCCGAACAGCCGCGCACCGCCGTCGGCCCCGGCGGCGGGACCCGCGTCGGGCCCGCCCTCCGGTCCGTCCGCCCCGGCACCGGATCCGGTCCCCCGCCGGCGCAACAGCGCCCGCCCGCTGCGGCTGCGCCGGTCCGCCTCCAGCAGCCGGGGCACCGGCGGGTAGGAGGCCAGCGCGCGCATCCAGGCGATCACGCCGACGAACAGCGCGCAGACGACGGCGAGCACGATCTGCCCGAGCACCGAGCCGTACGGGCGGGTGTACTCGGTGTTGAACGAGCCCGCCACCACGACCAGCAGGATGATGCCCACCAGCCAGCGGATGGTGGTGCGGTGCTTGGCCCGGTCGGCCTCGATGGTGCGCCGCTGCCGGACCTCCTCGCGCACCGAGTCGGCCATGTCGGCCAGCGCCCGGGCCAGACCCGGTCCGCTGTCCCCGGCCCGCAGCAGCAGCGCGGCGAGCACCTTGTCGGCCGTCGCGTCGGCCATGCTGTCGGCGAACAGCCGCAGCGCCTCCTCCGGCCGCCAGCGCGCCTGCAGCCGGGCCGCCAGCTCGCCGACCTCGGCCTCGATCGCGGCGGGCGCGGTGCGCCGGCTGGTGACCACGGCCTGGTTGAGGCCGACGCCCAGCAGCAGCACGTCGGCGATCCGCTGGGTCCACTCGGAGAGCGCCTCCAGCCGTTCGATCCGGTCGGTGTCCGAGCGGGTGGCGTCGAACAGCCAGGGCAGGCCGAACACCGCGAGCGGCACCAGCAGCGCGCTCAGCGGGATCCCGGTGAACAGCCAGCCGAGCGGCGCCCCGATCAGCGCCAGCGGCAGCTGGATGCGGCGCAGCCGCACCATCCGGCCCGAGGCGGCGCCGGGCGCGCCGTACCAGAAGACGTGCAGCCGGGAGGCCAGCGGGTTGAGCGGCTCGCGCTCGTCCGCGCCCTCGGCGGCCGGTTCGCTGCCGCGGGCCCAGGCCACCAGGGCGACCAGCCCGGCGGTGACGGCCAGGCCGCAGAGGACGAAGAGCGGCATCATCGGGCGCCACCGCCGATCCGGAGCTGGAGCGGTGCGGCCCAACTGCCGTACCGGGAGCCGAGCAGCGCGGCGTCGAAGCCGGCCCGGCGCAGGTCGTCCAGGCACTGCGGCGGGGTGTGCGGGACGGCGCGCGGCTCACCGAGGTCGGGGCGCGGCCCGAACACGGTGTTCAGCGCGGGCCGGCCGCTCTCGCCGAGCCCCGCCACCTCCAGGACGTGCGAGACGAAGCGGTGCCGACGGCCGCCGACGTGCGTCTCGTCGACCATCGCCACGTGCACGATGAGGTCCACCGCGTTGGCGGTGAGCCGGTAGGCGAGCGCGTCGGTCATGTGCGAGCCGTACTCCAGGCAGAGTTCGGCGATGCGGTCGACGACCATGTGCGGGCCGCGCGCGTGCAGGGTGCACATCGAGCCGCCCTCGCCGTTGGTCATGACGCGCAGCATCGGGACGACCTCGCCGGAGCGGACCTCGCCGACGATGATCCGCGAGAGCGTCATCCGCAGCGCGGCCGGGATGAGGTCGCCGATGCTCAGTTCACCGGCCGAACGTCCGTCCACCCGTTCGCCGTTGCCCTCGCGGGACTCCATCGGGACGACCTGGCGCAGGTGCCCCAGGGTGTGCAGCCAGAGCTCGAACTCGGACTCCAGGGTGCCGATCCGCTCGTCGGGCGGGATCTCGGCGGCCATCGCGCGCAGCAGGCTGGTCTTGCCGACGCCCTGGGTGCCGGTGATCATCACGTTCTTCCGGGCCCGGATGGCCGAGGCCAGGAAGGCGGCGAGGGTGGTGTCCACGGTGCCGAGCCGGACCATCTCGGGCAGCGTCGCCGAGGCCACCCGGTGCCGGCGGATCGCGACGTAGGGGCGCGGGGTGACCTCGGTGAGCGCCTGGAGGCGCATGCCGCCCTCCAGCCGCAGGGCGAGCGTCGGACTGGCGGTGGACAGGCTCCGTTCGCCGCCGCCGTGCTGGCGGGCGAGGTCCTGGAGCAGCTCGACGAGTTCGGCGTCGCTGTCCGCGACCGGCGGGACCTGGCGCAACGGCTGGTGGACCCGGGAGACCCAGACGTCGTCGCAGCCGTTGATCAGGATGTTCTCGATCTCCGGGTCGTCGAGGTACGGCTGGAGGCGGCCGGCCCGGAACAGCAGGTCGAAGACGGCCTCGGCGAGCGCGCGGTCCTGGTCCCGGGTCGGCGGGATGCCGTGGGTCTGCGCGTAGGCGTCGGACCAGCGGGCGACGGCCTCCTCGATCAGCGCCCGGCCGCGCTGGCGGCGGGTGGCGCGGTCCGGCTCGGCGCCGGACCCGGCGGTCAGCCGGGTGATCTGCTGGTGCAGTTCGGCGGCGACCTGGCGCTTCAGTTCACGGGCGACCTGCGGGTCGACGGCCGGGAGGGGGCCGGCGCCGCGCGCGTCGAGCGAGGGCAGCTGGGAGGGGACGGCGGTGGGGCCGACGGGGCCCGGCCCGGCCGCCCGGGGCGCGGCGACGGCCGTGGTGGCCGGCGCCTGGGCGGCCCCGGCCTGCGGGTGGTCGGCCGGGACGACCCGGCCGGGTGTCACCGGACCGACCGGACCGGGCAGCGGCGTCGTCCAGGGCAGCGCGGCCGGGTCGGTCGCGGGCTGCTGGTGCAGCGGGCTACCGCGCACGGAGCACCTCCCCGTCGACGGGCTGGTCCCGGACCACGGGGCCGGGGCCGGACGGCCGGGGCTCCTGGTACGGCTGGGCGTTGGGGTACGGCTGGGGCCCCGGGTGCGGCTGCGCGTCCCGGGGGCCGGGGGTGGTCGGGGTGTCCGGCCGACCAGCGGTGTTCGGGGCGGCCGGGGTGCCCGGGTACGGCTGGGCGGCCGGGTGGGCCTGGGCGCCGCCCGGGTACTGGCCGTTAGGGAACTGGCCGTTCGGGAACTGCGCGTCCAGGTACTGGGCTCCCGGATGCCGGGCGTTCGGGTACTGGGTGCCCGGGTGGGGCTGCGTTCCCGGATGGGCCTGGGCGTTCGGGTGGGCCTGCGCGTTCGGGAACGGCTGGGGGTCGGTGCCGTCCGCGCCCGGCTGCCCCGGCGTCCGGTCCGGCGCCCGGTGGGGCCCACCGCCGTGCCCGGGGAACGGCACCGGCGCGGCCGGCTGCGGCGCCAGGCCGGCGAGCGGCGCCACCGGCCCGGTGGTGATCACCGGCGCCACCGGCCCGTACGGCTGCTGGTACGACGGCGCGGGCTGCCCCTGCCCCTGCGGCCCGCCACGGCCGGGCTGCTGGGCGGCGGCCGGCGCGGAGGTCCCGTACGCGTACCCGCCGCCGTCGGGCTGCGGTCCGGCCGGAGCGACCGGCCCCGGCACCGGCCCCGGCACCGGGGCGGGCACGGGGGTGGCCGCGGCGGTGGCCGCCGGGCCCGCCGCGAGCTGCGCGGGCTGCTGCGCCGGGGCGGCCCCGGGTGCCAGCCGCTGCCGCCGCCGGCGGATCGCCGCCTGGAGCTCGTCCGCCGCCGAACGCGCCGTACGCATCAGCTCCGACCGGATGAACCGCCGGTCGGTGACGTCCCCGCCGTCCGACAGCACCCTGGCGGTGCGCTGCGCGTGCGGCAGCGTCCCGAGCACCGGCAGCCCGAACTCGCGGGACACCTCCGCGCCCGAGTAGGGCCCCTCGGTGATCAGCAGCAGCCCCAGCGCGTCCGAGCCGGTGCCGGCCGTGCCGAGGTCCTCGGCGAGCGCGGTCAGCCGGGGCCGCACCGCGCTCAGCCCCCGCAGCGTGGTGCGCACGGTGGCGGCCACCACGTCGGCCCGGCGGGCCAGCACCGCGCTGGTTCCGGTCGCACCGGAGCGGCCGAGGTCGAGGATGACGTCGTAGCCCTGCGGTTCCAGCCCGTGCAGCACCTCCATCAGCGGCTCCCAGGTGTAGGCGAGGCCGGGTGCCTGGGTGGGGTCGGTGAGGCCGGGCAGCAGGAGACGCTCGGCGTTGCCCTCCGGCGAGATGTCGATCAGCTGCTCCCAGAGGGCCTGGGCGAGCAGGCCACGCCGGTCCGCGACGGCGAGGTTGCGCAGTCCGTAGACGGCCTCGACCCGGCCCTCCAGCGCTCCGGCCAGGACGGCTCCGCCGTCCGGGTCGCACTCGACGAGCAGGATCCGGCGGCCGGGCTGCAACGGCCAGGCCAGCAGCAGCGCCAGCGCCGTCGTGGTCGCGCCGGGCGCCCCCGGGGCGCCGACCACCGCGATGACGGCCATGTCAGTTCCCACCCGCCGGGACCGGGGCGCCCGGTGTCGAGGGCTTGGGGGCGGCGGGTGCGCCGGACGCGGCGGCCGGGGCGGACGCGGCGACCGGGGCCCCGGTGGCGGGCGCGCCCGTGGCCGGCGCACCCGGCGCGGAGGCGCCCGGCGCGGGCGTGCCGGCGGCCGAGCGCGGTGCCAGCACGACCTGGATCCGCCCGCTGGCGACCCAGGCGGCGAGGCGCCCGGCCTCCGCCTGGTCGACGACCGCGTCGAACACCTGGCTGCCGTCGGTGTCCACCCGCCCGACCGTGTACACGGTGGCGGAGAGCGTCTCCGCGCGCGACCCGTCCGGGGTGTAGACGACGATCACCGGCTGGCCCGGCTGGAGCCGGGTCGCGGGCAGCTGGGTGCGCCGGGCCGAGACGCCGACCAGCAGCTGACCCGGGTTCAGGACGAGCGACTGCGCGAGGTCGGACTTGGTGAGCAGCCCGCCCCGGTGGAGGTCGGTGGTGGCCCGCATGCCGATCGCCCTGGCCCGGTCGGCGGCGTCCAGCGGCCTGAGCGCCGGGTCGCCGGCGATCCGGACGACCACCAGGTCGGCGTCGGTGATGGTCTGGCCCCACGTCACGTCACGGGCCAGCGCCAGCACCGCGACCCGCTGGCCGGTGCTGTTGTAGAGCACGGCGCCGCCCAGCCCGCCCGCGGCTATCAGGGCCACCGCCATCGCCAGCACGGCGGGGCGCCGGCGCCGCGCGCCGAGCGTCCGCCCGGGCGTGCGGGGAGCGCCGCGCCCCTGCTCCGGCACGGCCACGGGGGCGGCCGTGGTGCTGCTCGCGGTCGCCGTGGCGGTCCTGCCGGGGCCGGGCGTGGCAACTGTACGGTTCTCCACCGGGCTTCGGCCTTCCTCGCGTCGTTCGTCGGGGGTGTGGTGCCTGCTGCGGGGGCAGGTCGGGCTAGTTGAGGACCTGGACCTCGGCGACCCGGAAGTCGGTGTCCGCGGCGACCCGGATCTCGATCGGATCGACCCTCGTGCCGTCGGACACCGTCACGTCGTTCATCCAGACGACCTCGACGTGGCCGGAGAAGAGTCCGTTCTTCCGGGTGCCGGAGCCGGTCCTGAAGACGTGGCCGCAGGTGGGCGACGCGCCGGTCCCGTACTTGGGGTCGTACGGCGTACCGGTCGCGGCCGCGCCCTTGCAGGTCACGGTGGTCCCGTCGCCGAAGTCCCACTTCACCGAGGCCACCCGGGGCGTGACCGTCACCGTGAGGCTGCCCTCGGTGAGCGGATGCGTGGCCGGCGCCTTCGGATCGGCCAGCCAGAGCCAGACGTTGCCGCCCACCACCGGGTCCTTCTCGGGGGCGACGCCGAGCTTCGGCGGCACGAAGCGCAGTTCGTCCTTGACGTACCGGTTGGCCCGGCCCTTCGGGTCCGGCGGCGGGGGCACGGGCGCCTGGGAGAGGAACCTCGCCGCGGGCGCGCCGATGCCGCCCCCGGCGAAGCGGCAGGTCACGTTGTAGACCGCGCCCTCCTCGGGCCGGTGGCCCTCCCAGCGCGGGTCCCCGGCCGCGGGCTGCGGGCTGAGGGCCCGGTAGTAGCAGCCGTCGGCGGCGCTGAACCAGCCCAGTTCGGGGTCGCTGCAGGCGAAGGTCTGCTCGTTCCAGGTGCAGAGCTGCGGCCCCGAGGTGCCGCCGCCGGTGCCTCCCCCGCCCCCGCCCGCCGGGGGCTTCGGCGTGCTCCCGGTCTGGCCCGCCCCCGTGCAGATGACGGTGATCTCGCAGTGGGTGGCGCCGCCCGTGGGAGCCGGGTCCGCCGCCACCGCGCTGCCCGCCGCCACCGCACCGCCCGCCGGCGCCACGAGCAATCCGGCGAACAACGGCGCGCCGATCGCCAACCGTGTCAACGACTTCAGCATGTTCGTCCCACCTCCCGCTTGAACTCGTGTACCAGCCAACGCGTCTGGAACTGTCGCAGGGAAACGGTCGCCACGTACCGGGTGAACCGGTCGGGCGGGTCCTTGACCACGCGCGTGTCGGCGTCCGCCTGGTGCCACCCGGACACGTCCAGGCAGTCCTCGATGACGGCGGTGTCCGGATCGGCGGCGAGGTCGACGGACCTCACCACCGCGGAGGGCCGTGGTTCGCCCGTCATCACCAGTTTCGCCTCGTGCAGCTGACGGAGATTGACCAGTGCTTCGGTCAGCGCCTGCCCGGAGGCGAAGGTGTCGAACCGGGATCCGTCCGAATCGGCTCTCCCGAATTCCTCCGCCTGGACCCGCCACCACTCCTGATAGGTGCTCAGGGCCGCACGGGCGGCCGATCCCTCGCGGCCGTCCGTCGGCGCGTTCCCGACGTTTGCGGAACCACCCGAAGGAGCGACCGGGGTCACACCCGCAACCGTCGGCGCGTTCGTCCCCAGCCGATCGGTGGAACCACCGGTCCCGCCGCTCGCGCAGCCGCTCAGCAGCAACGCCAGAACCAGCCCTCCGACCCCAACCGCCCCAGGGCGCAACACAATTCCGCGCTGCCGCATCGCCCCACCTCGTCGCAGCCGACCCCGTGTGTGGTCCGGGGCCGCCAGAAGAATCCCGCAGTCCCGCTGGTGTTGTCCTGCGGGCATCGATTCTTCGCCAAACCGAGCCTTCACGGCAACACCTGGGGCCTCCTGACCTTACGCGGAAGGAGGATCCGTCGGGGCACTTTCCCGCCACAGAAGGGCCAACAGTTCCTCGGAAAGCGACAATCCGGCCAATGCACCCCGAACCGCGGCCCGATTGCGCATCAACAGGCGTCCGCCCTCGGGCGGTACGAGCAGGCGCACCCCCGGCGTGTCCGGCCGGTTCGGGGGCGCACCGGCCCCCCCGGCCTCGTGCGCGGCGCCGCCGTCGAGCAGGGCCTCGACGGCCGGCTGCAGATCGTGCGGCCCGACGGCGGCGGGCGCCCCGGGAACCCCCTCGCGGAGCACGGTGGTGAGCGCCCGGCCGAACGAGCCCTGACCGCCCGGCAGGACGGCGTCCCGGCCGCGCCGGCCCGGGGTGTAGCGGCCGCCGGGCGCGTACCGGCCGATCCGGCCCCAGAGCGGGACCCGCGAGTAGCTGAGCAGTTCGCCCGCGCCGTCCTCGCCGCCACCGTGCTCCAGCGCCGCCCAGGTGTCCTTGTCGGCCACCGCGTCCACCAGCAGCAGCGCCTCCTCCTGGTCGCCGTGGACCATCGCGCTGACCACCCAGTCCCAGGCCAGCCCGCGCCGGTAGGCGTTGTCGGGGGTGGAGCCCGCGGTCACCAGGGCGAGCCGGCGCCCGCGCGGGTCGGCCACCAACTGGCCCACCAGACAGACCAGCAGCCAGCGGCCCGGCCGGGCGGCCGCCTCCCGGACGGCGGTGAGCATGGTGTTGGCGTCCGCGCCCGGGTCCACCACGGTCACCCGGCTGCCGGCCGCGCCCGCGTCGAAGCACATGCCGGGCAGCACCTCGGCCAGCAGCCGGGCCCCCTCGGCCGCCTGCGCGGTGCCGCCGAACGCGCGGTCCGGTCCGCCCTCCGCCCCGATGACCACCAGATCGATTCCGCTTGCCACCCGCACCGCCCCCTCCTGCCCGGCCCCGGCCTCCCGGGACCGCCGAACCGTTTTGCCGTGTGCTCCGGCCCTGCCGTGCGCCGCCCGTCGTCCCCGGCGGCACCGTTCACCCGCCCGGCCCTCCCCGTGCGCCCGCGGGTGGACGGGTGCCCGTCCGCCGCGGCACACCCGGGCTGCCCCGGTGCCACCGCCGGGCAGGCTACCGCCCCGCACCGTCGGCGCCGGGACCCGCGGTGCCCCTGTGGCACCGAATCCCCCGCCCGGCCCCGTCGGCCGCCCCTCGGACCGCGGGCCGGCGGGACCGCGCCGGAGGTCCCGGCCGCCCGCACCGGCACGGGCGCAAGTCCCTGACGCTCAGGGACCATGGACCCTGTCGGCGCGCGTCCGGCGGGGGGACCATCGGACCCATGGACCGTGACGACCTGGAGGACCTCGGCGCGGACGCGTGCCTGCGACTGCTCAGCACCGTGCCCGTCGGACGCGTGGTGTACACCGAGCACGCGCTCCCGGCCGTGCTGCCGGTCTCCTTCGAGGTCACGCCGGACGGGCGCCTGCTGCTCGCCGTGCGCCGGGGCAGTGCGACCGCGCGCGGCCTGGACGGCACCGTCGTCGCCTTCCAGGCCGACCAGGTGGATCCGGTCACCCGGACCGGCTGGAGCGTGCTGGTGCACGGCCGGGCGGACATCCTGCGCGACCCCGAGCAGGTCGGCCGGGCGCTGCGCTCGGGGCTGCGGCCCTGGGTCGGCGACGTCGAGCCGATGTTCGTCGCGCTGGTGCCCGAACTGATCAGTGGCCGCCGGCTGACCGCGGCCGGACGCCCGGTCCCGCACGCCTGAGAACGCCCGGGCCCGGAACACCGGGGCGTCTCGTCCCGCGGCCCCGGCGCGGCCCCGTGCCCGCGCGGCCGGGACCGTTCACCGGCTCCCCTGACAAGTGACCGGCGAGTAGGCATACTCTGCGGAGTTCGCACCGCTTACGTCCCAGGAGCGCCCAGTGACGACCTTCGCCTCCCTCGCCGAACTGACCGCCGCCGTCGGCACCGAGCTGGGCACCAGCCGGTGGCACACCGTCGACCAGGCCCGGATCGACCTGTTCGCCGAGGCCACCGGCGACCACCAGTGGATCCACGTCGACCCGGAGCGGGCGAAGGAGAGCGGGTTCGGCTCGACCATCGCGCACGGCTACCTCACGATGTCGATGATCCCGGTGCTCGCCAAGGAGTGCTACGGCGTCGAGGGCGTGCGGATGGCGCTCAACTACGGCTCGGAGAAGGTCCGCTTCCCCGCGCCGGTGCCGGTCGGGACGGCGCTCCGGGCGACGGCCGAGCTGGTCTCGGCCACCGAGGTGCAGGGCGGCGTGCAGGCCGTGGTCCGGTTCACCATCACCAGTGCGGAGAGCGCCAAGCCGCACTGCGTCGCCGAGACGATCACCCGTTTCTACGCCTGACCGCGCGGGAAGGCCCCTGGTCGGCGGACGGCGCCCGCCGCTCGCCGGGTCCGGAGGGCCGACCACGAGTAACCTCCGACGAGATGGCTGTCGTACCGGCCCGGCGTCCCGCCCGGCGGTGCGCGCCCCGGCATGCCAGGTATCCGTAGCCGTCCTTGGAGGTGCCGTGCCCCGCCCAGCCGCCCCCTGGTACTCCCGCGTCCTCGGCCTGTCCCCGGCCCTCGGCACCGCTCCCGGCCCGGCCGGGCCGGTCGGGCTGGCCGACCTGGCCGGCCTGCCGCGGGCCGCGTGGCACCGGGTCCGGACGGACGCCTTCGGTGCCGAGCCGCGCGGCGAGCGCCTGGCCCGGATCCGCCGTTCGCCGCAGTTCGCCGACGGCGCCTTCCGCAACCCGGTGCCGACCCGGCGGCTGGTCTACGAACGCAGCCCGCTGGAGATCACCCGTGCGCAGCTGGCGGCCGACCGCGCCCGGCGGGTGCCGGCCGCGGCCGTCCCGCTGCACCGGCTGCTCCCGGCCGACCTCGCCGGGCAGCCCGCCTCCGGCCTGCGGCTCACCTGGCTCGGCCACGCCACCGTGCTGGCCGAGATCGACGGCCGCCGGGTGCTGTTCGACCCGGTCTGGGGCGAGCGCTGTTCCCCGTTCTCCTGGACCGGCCCCAAACGGCTCCACCCGGTGCCGCTGCCGCTCGGCGAGCTGGGCCCGGTCGACGTCGTCGTCGTCTCCCACGACCACTACGACCACCTCGACATGGGCACCGTCCGGGCGCTGATCGGCAGCGGCGCGGTGTTCGCCGTCCCGCTCGGCGTCGGGGCGCACCTGGAGCACTGGGGGGTGCCGGCCGACCGGATCACCGAACTCGACTGGTGGGAGTCGGCCGAGGTGGCCGGTCTGACCCTGACGGCCACGCCCGCCCGGCACTACTGCAGCCGGGGCCCGCGCACCAGCCCGCTCTTCCTCTGGGCGTCCTGGGTGGTGGCCGGGGGCGGCCGCACGGTCTTCCACAGCGGCGACACCGGCTACTTCCCCGGCTTCGAGGAGATCGGCCGCCGGCTCGGCCCGTTCGACGCGACGATGATGCAGGTCGGCGCCTACAGCGACTTCTGGCCCGAGGTCCACATGACGCCCGAGGAGGGCGTCCGGGCGCACCTCGACCTCGGCGGCGAGCTGCTGCTGCCGATCCACTGGTGCACCTTCAACCTCGCCCCGCACCCGTGGGAGGAGCCCGCCGAACGCGTGGTCGCCGCCGCCCAGGCCCAGGGCGCGCGGGTGGCGGTGCCCCGGCCCGGCAAACCCTTCGAGCCGGCCGAACCGCCCGCCCTGCGGCGCTGGTGGCGCGCGGTGGCGGCGCCGGCCCCGGGCGGCACGCCGCTCCTGCCGGACGGCCCGCCGGCCGCCGGAGCCCCCGGGGGGACCAGGCACCGGGCCACGGCCGGCGACGACGGCGTACCGGTCTGAGGCCCACCTCCGCGGCGTCAGCCGACCGCCTTCTCCCCGCTCGCGCGGCGGCGGATCCTCCGCCAGGCGACCTGCTGGACCAGCAGGGTCAGGACCCCCGCCACCGCGATCCCCGCCAGGTTCAGCAGCAGTTGCAGACTGGACCCCCAGAACTGCCGGAAGTCCCCGTACCCGAGCGCGACCGCCGCGTTGGCGGCGGCCGGCACGGTGGTCACCGAAATCGCCACGCCGACCAGCATCCCGGCCTTGGCCGAGGTCAGCGACAGCAGTCCGGCGACGCCCGCGAGGAAGGCCACCACGAACGAGGTGGCGTCCGGCTGCCAGATGAACGAGGTGTTGGGCCGCGCGGCCTCGAAGCGCTCGTGGCTGAACAGGCCGAACCCGTCCATCAGCAGGGAGAACAGCACGGTCAGCGCCATCGCCACCGCGAAACCGGCCACCAGCGCGTTCAGCGAGCGCAGTGCCGGGCGGGCCCGCCGCTGCACCAGGGCGACACAGAGTCCCGCGAGCGGCCCGAACTCCGGCCCCACCGCCATCGCCCCGACCACCAGGATCGCGCTGTCCAGCACCGCGCCGCAGGCCGCCAGCATCATGGCCACCGCCAGGAAGGCGAGGTAGACGCCGGTGAGGGTGGACTCCTCGTGGGTGATCTCGGAGACCGCCTCCCACACCAGCGCGTCCGCGCCCTCACCGGGGGCCAGCCGTTCGGCCTCCTCGGCCGCGGCCGACAGCGCCAGTTCGACCTCCTGGACGTCGATCGCGCCGCGCTCGGTGAGTCCGGTGCCGCGCAGACCGGCCAGGAGTTCGTCCGCCGACTCGCGCGCCACGTCACAGAGCACGACGTCGCCGGCGGGCCGGACCGCGGCGCCGGGCAGCAGCACCACGTGGGTCGCACCGACGCAGTCGTCCAGACAGGTGAGGACGGGGTCGCGCAGGTCGGCGGGGACGATGAGACGCAGGTGCAGCACAGGTGCTCCGGGCGGGCGCGGCGGGCGGAGGTCCCGCTCACCCTAAGGGCGCCCGCGGGACGGTTCGCGCCGGGGAGGCGACTGCGCCCGTGCGCCCGCGCCCGGGTCGTCCGGGGCG
>NZ_JBHJRC010000158.1:0-18705 GCF_042261735.1 Kitasatospora sp. NPDC056327
GCTCCGCACTGTTCGCCGCCCGGTTCCGCGAGTGCGCGGCCCGCGCCCTGCTGCTGCCGCGCCGCGCTCCCGGTGGGCCACGGACACCGGTGGGCCGAGGACACCGGCGGGACACGGATGTCGGTGGGTCACAGATAGCAGCGCCGGTGGCGGGCGCTGCCGACGACCCGGCCCGTGCGCAGCGCGAGCTGGGCCAGCAGGGCGGCCCGCCGGTCCGCGGGGCCGAGCAGGTCACCGGAGCGGCGAAGGAGCGCCCACCAGGCGCCGGCGGCGTCGCCCGGCCGCGAGCGGGGCATCCCGTGGACGGCGAAGTCCCGGTAGAGCCTGGGGTGCGAGCGCCCGTAGCCGTAGGACTGCCGGACGATGGCCCGCGCGTCGCCCCGGTGCCGGTAGTGCACGACGGCGTGCGGGGCGAAGGCCAGCCGGTAGCCCGCCAGTTGGGCGCGCCAGAAGAACTCGGTGTCGTCGCCGCCGCCCCGGTAGCTCTCGTCGAACCCGCCCAGGAGGCTCCACAGCTCCTTGTGGAAGCCGCAGTTGGCGCCCGCCGGGTAGGGCAGGAAGCCGAAGGTGTCGAGCAGGGCGTCGGACTTCTTCGGCGGCCGCGCGGTGAGGGCCACCCGGCCGTTGAGCCGAAGGCGTTCGAGGGCGCCGCCGGCGGCCGGGCTGGTGCGCAGCACGTCGACCATTGCCGCCACCCATCCGGGGGCGGCCACGTCGTCCGCGTCGCAGAGCAGCACGAACTCGCCGCCGGCCCGCCGGCAGCCGAGGTTGCGGGCGCGGTTCGCGCCGGGGGCGTCGGTGACGGCAACCCGCAGCCGGGGCATCCGCCGCTGCCAGTGCCGCAGCAGCGCGCGGGTGCCGTCGCTGGAGCCGTTCTCGACGACGACGATCTCCCACGGGTCCGGATAGGTCTGGGCACACAGGGCCGCCAGCTGCGCGGGCAGTGTCGTCTCGGCGTTGCGTGCGGGCATGACGACCGAGACCAGACCCACCGGGCGGTCGCCCCCGTTCATCCCGGGTCCCCCGCGGCCGTCGCCGCCGCCCGGAGGCCGTCCGGGGCCACCGTGCCGCCGGCCGCCAGAACGGCGCGGACCACCGCGGCGGTGTCGCGGAGGTCCGCCAGCACGACGTCCGCACCCGCCTCCCGCAGGACCTCGGCGCTGCTCGCGCCGGTGGCGACGGCGATCACCCGTGCCCCGCCGCCGCGTCCCGTCCGGACGTCCCGCGGGGTGTCGCCGATCAGGACGGTGGCCCGGGCGGCGAAGCCCGATCCGTGGACGGCCGCCGCGCGCCGCCGGGCGACGGCGAGGAGCGCGGGTCGCTCACGGGCGTCGTCGCCGTACGCACCGACGGCGGGGTCCACGAACTCCGCCAGTCCGAACAGCCCCAGTTTGAGGGCGGCGTTGTCCCGCAGGTTCCCGGTCAGCACCGACTGGGCCACCTCGTCCCGGGCGCCCAGCGCCCGCAGGGCCTCGGCGGCGCCGGGCAGGGCCCGGCCGGCGGCCCGAAGAGCGGGGGACCGCAGGCGCAGCTGGGCGGCGAGTTCGGCGGTGACCCGGTCCGGGGCGACCGCGCCGACGCCGTGCCGGGCGAACAGCTCGTCCATGATGTCGAGTTCGGTCCGGCCGGCGATGTCGACCCGGTGGCGCGCGGGCCGGCCGGTGAGCCGTTCGAGGACGAGCGGGTAGAGCGCCTCGACGGCGTGGCCGCCGTCGATCAGCGTGCCGTCGATGTCCCACAGCAGGAGGATCCGCTTCCCGCCCCGCCGCCCCGCGGGGCCGCCACCGCCGGCCGCGCCCCGATCCGCGCCACTCACACCCCCACCGCCGATCGCCGTGCGGCGGGCCGGGCCGCGAACGGGCCGCGCTGGGTGGTGCAGGCCGCGCCGTGCCGGGCGGCGAGGTCGAGCGCTTCGGCCGGGGCCGCGCCCGTGGCGAGCGCGTAGGTGAGGACGGCCGCGAAGTTGTCCCCGACCCCGTACGTGTCGACCACGGGCCCCGCCGCGTGCGCGGGCCGGTAGCGCCGAGGGGGCTGGTCGCAGCGGGTGAACACGCCGCCGAGCCGGCCCTCGGTGCTGACCACCAGGCCCGGCAGCCGGCGCAGCGCCGCCGGGTCGCAGCGCTCGGCCGGGTCGCAGCCGCTCCCGACCAGCGCGTCGACCCGGACGCCGGCCTCCCGCACGGTGCCGAACTCCCGTGCGGTCACCACGAGTACCGCGGCCCGGCGGGCCCGCCGCAGCAGGGCGGCGTCCCCGGCGGTGAAGAACACCGCGTCGTAGCGGGCCAGTTGTTCCCAGTCGACGGGATCGGCCGCGGCGGGCTGCAGGCGTTCGCCGAGGGTGACGGTGGTGCGTTCGCCGGCTCGGTCGATCATGCTCACCGCCGTGCGGGTGGGGCCGGGTCTGGCCGCGGCCAGCACCCGTACGCCGCGGCGCTCCAGTTCGGCGCGCGAGCGGCGGCCGGCGTGGTCGTCGCCGAGAGCGGTGAAGAAGGCGCAGGTGCCCGCCAGTTCGGCGAGCCGGACGGCCGCGACCGCGCCGCCGCCGGCCGGGCCCTGCCAGAGCCGGTCGGCGTGGGTCACCTCGCCTGCGGAGGGGACCTCGTCGAGGCCGGCGATCGTGGTCCATTCGACGTGTCCCACCACGGCGACCCGGGGTCCGCCCGGGTGGGCCGCCGTACCGGTGGGCCGGTTGTCCTCGTCCATCGTTCCTCGACTCTCGCTCGGGGCCTCCGCCCGTGCAACTCAAGGCCGTTCGCCCGCGCGGCCGACGCTCCCGGCCCCCGCGCACCGTATGCCCCCCGCCCCGTGGGAATCCGGGCCGTTCGCCATCATCCCGTGCACGTACCACTTTCTCCACCGCTCACAGTACGTTGACGAACCATGAATGGCGGGACGGCGCGGGCTCGGCGATGATGGACGCTCGGTGCCCCGGATCCGCGCACCGAACTCCTGGCCGCGCGGCCGCCCGCCGCTCGACGGAGGTGTACGCGAATGAAGGACGTGGATGCGTTTCTCTTCGATTTCGACGGGACGCTGTGGGATCCGGAGTCCGAGATCTTCCGCGCGCACGCGGAGGTCTTCCTGGAATTCGGCCACCGGCTCCCGGTCGAGGTGTGGTCGTCGCTCGTCGGCACCATCGGGTCCGATCTGTGGACGCGGCTCGAACGGGCCACCGGGTGCACGGCCGACCGCCGCGAACTGCAGGAACGGGTCCGTCGGCGGCAGCGCGAACTGCTCGGCGGACTGGCCGGCAGGCCCGGCGTCCACCGGATCCTCGGAGCGGTCGACGCCCTGGGGATACCCCGGGGGATCGTCAGCAACTCCACCCGGGAATGGGTCACCGGATATGCGCGCCAGTGCGGTCTCGCCGATGGGTGGAGCACCGTGCAGTGCGCCGACGGGGACCGGGCGAGCGCGAAACCGGAGCCGGGTCTCTATGTCGCGGCACTGGCCTCGCTGGGAGTTCCCCCCGAGCGGGCGGTGGCCTTCGAGGATTCCCCCAGCGGCGTGCGCGCCGCGAAACGGGCCGGAATCCGGTGCGTCGCGATACCGAACGCGATGACCGCCGCGCTCGATCTCCACGAGGCGGATCTGCGGTTCGAATCGTTCGAGCAGGTCGATCTGCCAGGAATTGTCGGAGGAAAGCCGATGCAGCAACAGGCGAGGACCGCGGCACGCGCCGCCGCACCGAAGGCCCCGTCCGGCGGGGAGACCGGGACGGCGCTCCAGCACTACTACTGCCTGCCGGACGACCTGAGGGTGGTCGGCGGAGAGGGCGTGCACCTCTTCACCGACGACGGCCGGCGCTATCTCGACTGCTCCTCGGGGACGTTCAACCTGAGCCTGGGTTACGCGCACCCCGAGATCGTGGAGGTGGTCCGCGAACAGGCGGGCCGGCTGATCCACGTCACCTCCAAGTTCCAGACCGAGCCGCTGAACGCCCTGGTGGAGAAGCTGGCCGAGGTCTCCCCGCCGAACCTGACCCGGGTGCACCTGAAGTCGGCGAGCGGCTCCGACGCCAACGAGAGCGCCGTCAAGATCGCCCAGGTGCACACCGGGAAGTCCGACGTGGTCACGCTCTTCCGCGGCCACCTCGGCCAGACCCTCGGGATGATCGGCGCCTCCGGCGCCGCCTTCCGGCGCGCCCCCTTCCCCTCCCACCTGCCTGGCATCGTGCATGTCCCCGACCCGCACTGCCTGCGCTGCTTCTACCGTCAGGAGCGTTCCACCTGCGGCCTGTTGTGCGTCGAGCGGATCAACGACTTCATCGACTGCGCGAGCACCGGCCGGGTGGCCTGCGTGGTGCTGGAACCGATCAGCGGCAACGGCGGCAACGTCGTCCCGCCGGACGGCTACCTGCGGGCGCTCAAGGACCTCTGCGAGGAGCGCGGCATCCTGCTGGTCTTCGACGAGATCCAGACCGGTTTCGGGCGCACCGGCCGGATGTTCGCCGCCGACCACTTCGGCGTCGCCCCGCACCTGATGACCTTCGGCAAGGGCCTCGGCGGCGCGGGGATGCCGATCGCCGGGATCCTGACCGAGGAGCGGCTGACCGGGGTCGAGGGGCACCACATCAACTCGACCTTCGGCGGCAACGTGCTGGCCGCCGCGGCCGCCCTGAAGACCGTCGAGGTCATCGGCCGCCCCGGCTTCCTGGAGAACGTGCGGGACGTCGGCGGGTACGTGCTCGACCGGCTGCGCGACCTCGCCGCCCGGGTGCCGTTCGTCCAGGAGGTCCGCGGCGTCGGACTGATGATCGGCATCGACATCGTGGACCGCGACGGCCGCCCCGACGCCGTGCTCACCAACCACCTCGCCGAACGCGGCCCGGACCACGGACTGCTGCTGCGGACCTCGCTCTACGGGCACGGCAACGTGCTGAAGGTCCGTCCGGCACTGGTCATGACCCGTCAGGAGGCGGACGAGATGTGCGATCTGCTGGAACGGCTCTTCCTCTCGGTCGTCTCGTGAACGGCCTCATGAGGGGCCTCGTCCAGGAGCTCTCCGGGCGGATCCGCACCGCCGTGCGCGACGGCCTGCACGAGGTCGGCAGCCGCTACGTGGCGGGCACGGCGAAGGGCGGGGACGCCGAGTTCCCGGTCGACGTGCTCGCGGAACGCGCCGCCTGGGACTTCCTGCGGGAGCGCGGCGAGCCGGTGGCCGTCTACACCGAGAGCGAGGGCCTGCGCACGATCGGCCGGTCGCCCGGGTACGTGCTGGTCATCGACCCGATCGACGGCACCCGCGGCGCCGCCGCCGACCTGGAGATGGCCTGCGTCTCGATCGCCGCCGCGCCCTACGGCGAGGCACCCACCATCGGCGACATCCGGTACGCGGTGCTCCAGGAGATCAAGACCGGCCACTGGCTGTACGCCGACGCCGACGGCGGCGGGATCGAGTCCTGCGGCTTCCCGGTGCCGGTGCCCCGGCTGTCCGCCACGACCGAGCCCGAGCGGATGTTCTGGTCGCTGGAGTTCAACGGCCACCCGGCGGCGCTGATGACCGAGGCCTACGGCCATCTGATCGACGCCTCCGCCAACACCGGCGGCGTGTACGTGTTCAACAGCGCCTCCTTCTCCGTCTCCCGCATCATCACCGGCCAGATGGACGCCTATGTCGACATCGGCAACCGGCTGCTGCGCGACCGCCCCGCCACCGAGGCGGACTTCCGCCGGGTCGGCCACGGCAGCATCCTGCACCTCTTCCCGTACGACATCGCGGCCTCCGTGCACCTCGCGGAGCGCGCCGGGGTCACCATCACCGACGCCTACGGCAAGTCGCTGCACGACACCCTGCTGCTGGACATCGGCCCGCTGAACCAGCGCTCCTGCATCGCCGCCTGCACGCCCGGGCTGCACGCGGCGCTGATCGACTCGATCCGATGGTAGGAGACACCGACGAGGAGGCCGCGGTGACCGAGTACCGGCACGTCGCCCGTGCCCGCCCGCCCGGCGGGTGGACCGACGGGGCGGCCCTGGCGGCCGTCGCCGACACCCTCGGCCTCACGGTCGGGACCGAGATCCTGGACGGCGGCTCACCGGCCCGCGTCCACCGGGCCACCGGCTCCGCGGGGGAGGAACTGGTGGTCAAGGTCCTGGTCCCCGCGCCGGGCGCCGTCGACGGCCACGACCTGGTCTCCTTCCGCCGGAAGCTGCACCAGATCGAACTGCTGCGCACCGTGGCCCCGCGGCTGGCCGCGCACTACCTGCCGGTCGGGCACGTCCTCGACGGCGACGGCTGGGCGGCGTGCACGACCCCCTACTACCCCTCGGCGGACCTCGCCGCACCGTTGCGGGAGTCGCCGCAGGGCGTCCGGGAGTTCTTCCGCCGCTACCCGGCCCTCCTCCGGGCCCTGGTCCTGGACGGGTACGCCGCGCGCTCCCACCCCGCGCCGGTGGGCCACCTGGCGGACGTCGTCGTGGGCCGCTTCCTGCGCCGGCTGCCGGTGCTGCGCGGGGCCCTGCCGGCGGACCTCATGGGCGCCGACCGCCTCACCGTCAACGGCGTGCCGTGCGAGGCCCCGCACCTGGTGCTGGAACGGCTGGCCGACCGGCTGGCGCCGCTGGCCCCCACCCGCCTGATGGCGCCCGCCCACGGCGACGCCAACACCCGCAACGTCCTGCTCTCCACCCGCCCCGGCGCGGCCGCCGAGGACTTCCGCCTCATCGACCCGCGCGGCTCCGTCGAGCCCTGGGACCCGGTCTACGACCTCGCCAAGACCCTGTTCAGCCTCAGCGTGTGGGATCCCGCGCTGCGCACCGGCTTCACGGTGCGCAGCGGGCCGGGGCAGTCCTACCGGGTGGGCTTCCGGCAGCCGGTGTTCCCGGGCTACCGCGCGGCGGTCCACGCCTTCCTGCCCCGGCTGGCCGCCCACGAGGGCCTGGCCGGCCTCTTCCGCGACGACCCGGGGTGGTGCGAGCGGCTGCTGCTGACCCACGACCTGCACGTCCTGGCGGAGGCACCCTGTCGGCTCTCCGACCGCAAGCCCAAGCCCGACCAGTCGGGCGGGAACTCCACCCCCGCCCAACTCGCCCTCGGCCACTACCTCCTGGGTACCCTGCTGATCAACGACCTCGCCGCCCGGCTCGCCCGCCCCGGCGGTGTGGATCCCACGGGCCACCTCGCCCTGGTGACCGACCACCTCGCCTAGGGCGCGTGTCTTGTGGATCTTGTCGGATAGGCCGCGGCGAGGTGCGTGCCCCGGCGTCGCGGGCCCGGCAGTGATCCACAAGAGACGCCCTAGGTCTTGCTAGGCGGTGGCCGCCAGGTGCGCGAGGGCGGAGTCCAGGGCCGGGCCCAGCAGCGGATGGCGGACGCTGCGCAGCACCAGCCGGGGCGGGCGGGGGCAGGCGGACCCGGCCGCCGGTCCGTGGGCGGGCACCACCCGGGTGGGCAGGTCGAGGGCCCGCTGGACCCGGGACATCAGCTCGAAGCGGGTCACCACGTCGGCGCCGCCGTAGTGCACGACACCCGTGCGGTGCCAGAGTTCGGTCAGCGCCGGGGCGATGCCGGGCAGGTAGACGGGCGTGCAGACCAGGTCGGTGCGGGCGGCGGTGGTCGGGGAGGCGAAGCGGGACAGGAAGGTGTTCGCCCACGGGCCGCGCCCGAAGACCAGGGGGATCCGGACGATCAGGTGCCCGCCCTCGGCGAGCAGCAGTTCCTCGGCCGCGGCCTTGGTCCGCCCGTAGACGTTGACCGGGCAGGGCCGGTCGGCCTCGGTGTACCGGGAGAGGGTGCCGTCGAAGACGTTGTCGCTGGAGAGCAGCAGCAGCTTCGCCGCCGAGCCGCGCAGGGCCTCCAGCAGCACCTCCACCGGACGGACGTTGAGCCGGTGGGCCAGGGCCGGATCGGCCTCGGCCGCCTCCAGGGGTACCAGACCGGCCGCGTGGACGACGAGGTCGAAGCCGTCGGCCGCGAGCGCCGCCAGCCGGGCTTCGTCGCGCAGGTCCAGCCGGACCAGGCCCGGGGCCGGCCGGGTGGCGTAGGTGCCGACCACCGTGTGGCGGGGTGTCCACCCCTCCCACAAGCCGCCGCCCACGAACCCCGACGCGCCCAGCAGCAGGATCCTGGGGCGGGAGTCCGACGGGGTCACCCGCGGTGCGTCCCACCCGCTCGGCCGCCCATATCGGTTCATACCGGACACCCTATGGCACTGTGGAGGGACGGACCGGTGGGAGGCTGCGATGAAGGCCGTCGTGTTCGAGGACGTGGGCCTGCCCGGTATCCACGAGCGTGCGGTCCCCTCCTACGGGGCGGACGAGGTCCTGGTCGAGGTGGCGGTGACCGGCATCTGCGGAACGGACCGGGCGATCCTGCTGGGCGAGTTCCCCGCACGCCGGGGCGTGGTGCTGGGCCACGAGGCGGCGGGCGCGGTGGCCGCGGTCGGCGCGGGCGTCGCCGCCGTGGCGCCGGGCGACCGGGTGGTGATCAACCCGACCTACCACTGCGACCGGTGCCGCCCCTGCCGGCGCGGGATGCCGGCCCACTGCGGGGCCAAGGCGGGCCGGGAGGTCGGCGTCGACCGGGACGGCACGATGGCGGGCTTCGCCGTCGTGCCCGAGCGCTTCGTCCACCGGCTGCCCGGTCCGGTGTCCTACCGGCGCGGCGCCCTGGTGGAACCCCTCGCCTGCGTGCTCAACAACCTGGCGGCGGCCCGGCCGCGCTGGGACGACCGGGTGCTGGTGGTCGGCGCCGGCCCCATCGGCGCGCTGTGCGCGCTGGTGCTGGCCCGCCGCGGCGCCCGGGTCACCCTGGCCGAGCGCGACCCGGGCCGGGTGGAGCTCGCCCGCCTGCTGCTGCCGCGCACGGTCCGCGTCCTGGCCGCGCAGGAGGCCGCCGGAGCGGGCGCGCCCGACGTCGCCATCGACACCACCGGGGCGCTGCCGGGCGACGTGCTCGGCGCGGTCGAGCCCGGCGGCACCGTCGTGGTGATGGGCGAGAAGGAGACCGGCGTCGCCACCGTGCCGCTGCGGGCCCTGGTGACCAGGGGGATCCGCCTGGTGGGGGCGGGGCCCTACCGGCCGGCGGACTTCGCCCTGGCGGTGGACCTCGCGCGCGAACTGCCGTTGGAGGACCTGGTGACCCATGTGCTGCCGCTCGAACGCTACGCCGAGGCCCTCGCGCTGCTGGCCGTCGCACCGTCCGCGCCCGGGCGGCCGCGGACGGACGGGTACCGCGCGATGAAGGTGCTGCTCGCCGCGGACGGGAGCCTCGCCCCGTGAGGCCGCGCTTCCGGGACGGAACGCTCTGGCTGGACGGCCGGCCCCGGTTCCTGATCACCGGCGAGTACCCCTACTACCGGGACCACCCCGGGCGCTGGGCGGCCAAACTGCGGGCCGTCCGCGCGTCCGGCATCGAGGTGGTGTCCAGCTACGTCCCCTGGCGCCACCACGAGATCGGCCGGGGCGACGGCCGGCGCTGGTGCTTCGACGGCGACGGCAACCGCGACCTGGCCGGCTTCCTGGAGCTGGTCGCGGCGGCCGGACTGCTCGCGGTGCTCAAGCCCGGCCCCTACGTGCACGCCGAACTGCCCTTCGGCGGCCTGCCCGACCGGCTCAGCCCGACGCTCGACCCCCGCCGGTCCGCCGCCCGGTCCGCCGACGGCCGACCGCTGGCCTGCCACGGCTTCGAGCTGCCCGCGGCCCTGGACCCCGGGTTCCTCGCCGACGCGACGGACTGGCTGCGCGCCGTCGGCCTGTTCCTGCGGCCGTTCGCGCACCCGGACGGCCCCGTCGTCGCCGCCCAGATCGGCAACGAGGGGCACTACGGGGAGAGCGCCCTGCCGATCGACGCCCTCGACTACTCGCGGCCGGGGACGGAGGGCTTCGCCGGCTCCGCCCCCGGCGTGGCCGTGCCCGTCCGGGCGGAGGACCGGCCCTCCGCCGAGGGGCTGCGCTCCCTGGTGAGCTGGGGCCGCTGGTCGGCCGAGTCGCTCACCGCGGGGATGGCCCGGCTGGCCGGGGCACTCGGCCCGGACCTCGCCGTCTTCACCACCTGTGCGCCGCCGGCCAGGGCGGACCGCACCCCCGGCCGGGCCGCCGGCCGCTACGACGCCTGGCTCGTCAGGAACCGGATCGGCGCGCCCCCCGCGCTGCCCCGCGCCTACACCGCCTGGACCGGCCCGGTGACCTCGGACGAGGAGGCGCTGGTCAACTACGTCCTCGCCGCCAGGAGCGGGACCGGCCCCGCCATCGAGGAGAACTGGGGCCTGAGCTGGGCCGAGCCGGGCTGCGCCTTCCCGGTGGTGCCGGTCCATCACACCCTGCTCGGCGTGGCCTGCGGGGCGACCGGCATCAGCGTCTACCCGGCCTGCGCCACGGACGGCTGGGGCCCGCACCTCGCCGTGGATCCGGCCATGCTCCCCGGGCCGGCCGTCGACCGGGCGCCGTTCGACCCGCCGTACGGGGACGCCGCCCCGATCGGGCCCGACGCCGGTCCCGGCCCCGCCCTCGCCGCGCTGCGGGTGCTGACCCACTTCCTGGCCGGGCGTCAGGAGGCGCTGGCCCTCGCCCGCCCGGAGCCCGGGGTGTGCTGGGGCGTCCAGCCGCCGTACGCGGCGATCGGCGCGTGGGAGCGCCGGGCGGGCGCCGGGCGGACCGTGCCGTCCGCCGCCGGCACCCTGGTGCCCTTCGTCGCCCACTGCCTGCGGCGCAACCTGCCCTTCCGGCTCGCGGAGCTCACCGGCCGGACCGGACCCGACCCCGCGTCGGAACCGCTGGCCACCGTGTCGGGCCGCTTCCTGGACCGGGCCGTGCAGCGCCGGCTCGCCCGGTTCGCCGAGCAGGGCGGAGCACTCCTCCTGGTGGGCGAACTCCCGGCGCTGGACGAGGACCTGCGCCCCTGGACCGAGCTGGCCGACGCCGCCCGGCGGCACGCCGGCGGCCGGGTGCGGACGGTCGCCGCCGGTGAGCGGTGGCCCGCGACGGCCGTCGAGGACTGGCTCGGCGGCGTCCACGGCGGCGGCACCCCGAGCGGCCGGGGCGACGGAGCCCACGGCGTCCCCGTGCGGGCCCGACCGGGGCCGTGGCTCGAACTGCGCACCGGCACCGGGGACCCCGGGGAGGCGTTCGTCTTCCTGTTCAACCGCACCGGCTCCCCCCTGCGGGCCCGCACCGTGTGCGGGGGGCACGTCGTCAGCGCCGACCTGGTCGGGGGCGGTTGCGCCGCCGTCCAGGTCTCCCGCGGGCGGCTCGGGGCGTGCTACGTGAAGGGGCTGAACGAGCGGACCGGCGACCGGGTGCCGGTCCGCGTCCGGGTGGGCGGCGATCTGCTGGTCTCCGACCGGCCGTGCGACCTGTCCGCGCTGCGCCGGGCCGGCGGCTTCGAGGTGCGCACCGCCGCAGGGCCCGGCGAGGCCCGCGTGGCGTTGCCGGAGGCGGCATGACCGGCGCCCCGGCCGAGGCGGTCGGCGTCGACGTGGGCGGCACCAAGATCGCGGCGGTGCGGGTGACCGCGGGGGGAGCGGTCCCGGTGCGCGCCCGGTGCGCCACCCCGCGCGGGACGGCGGCCGAGCTGGTCGCCGCCGTCGCCGGCCTGGTCGAGCGGGTGCGCGGGGAGCGGGTCGCCGCCGTCGGCGTCGGGCTGCCGGGGATGGTCGACGCCCGCACCGGCGCGCTGGCGTTCGCGCCCGGCCTGGAGTTCGCGCGGGCGCCGCTGCGGGAGCTGATCGAGGACGCGGTGGGACTGCCGGTGGTGACGGACAACGACGCCAACGTCGCCGCATGGGCCGAGTACCGGCGCGGTGCCGGGCGGGGGCACGAGCACCTGGTGCTGGTGACCCTGGGCACGGGGCTGGGTTGTGGAGTGGTCGTCGGGGGCCGGCTGCTGCACGGCGCGCGGGGCTTCGCCGCCGAGGCCAGCCACCTGACCGTCGACCCCGGGGGAGTGCGGTGCGAGTGCGGGAACCTCGGGTGCTGGGGAGCGGCGGCGTCCGGAGCGGCCATCGCCCGGCTCGGCGGGAGCACCGCGCGGGAGCACCCGGACTCGCCGCTGGCCCGTCTGACGGGAGGCGGCCGGACGGATGCCGGAGCGGCCGTCACCGCGGCGGCGCGCGGCGGTGACGACCGGGCGCTCGCCATCCTGGACCGGATCGGCACGCTCACCGGCGTCGGTCTGGCGGCCCTCGCCAACCTCTTCGACCCCGCCGTGGTGATCGTCGGGGGCGGTCCGGTCGCCGCCGGCGAGCTGTTGCTGGCCCCGGCGCGCGCCGAGTTCGCCCGCAGGCTGTACTCACCCGGCGACCGCCCGCCGGTGCCCGTGGTGGCGGCCGGCTTCGCCGACGACGCCGGCGCGGTCGGCGCGGCGCTGCTGGCGCTCGACCGCCTGCGCTGACGCCGTCGGCCGGGCGCCGGGCCGGAGGGCGCCGCCCCGGTCCGGGGCGGCGTCGTGAGTGTTCCGGTGTGGTCGCTGCTCGCTCCGGGGGTGGCTGATGGACCGCCGGCTGCCGTGCGGCGGGCCGGGGGAGGGCGGTGGTCGTGCGTCGCGGTGAGCGCCGCGCAGTACGGCCGCCGGGCGGGCGGGGGCGGTCCGGCGGGTCGGGGCCGGTGGGGTGGGCAGGGGTCCGGTCCGACCATCTGGTCCAGACCTATTCCGAGGTTGGCATAGATCAAATCGGTCGGTCAAGAGCCGCCCGCCCGGCTGACGCACCGGCAGTTCCGCTGCTCGGAAGCGGTGTTGGAGAAATTTGACTGAGCGTCATGTCGGGTACGGACGACTTGGGGCCCGGCCCCGGTCAAATGGCCCCATACGTGCACCAGGTGCCGAAGGAGGCGCGGAAGGGTCCGTCGGGGCCGGGTGCGGCGGGTACGTTCAGTGATCGTTCCGCCGTTCCGGCCGGTCACGCAGGGGTGCTGTCCCGTCCCGGTGCGCGGACCGCCGGGGTCCGCGGCTGGTCTGGACCATTGACGGATTCAAACCAAGGCCCCTAGCGTGACCGCCGAGTCAGGGGCCCGACCGCCCGGCCTGAGCACGCCCGGCGGTCGTGTCGCCCTCGCCCCGCGCGCCCTCGCGGCAGTTCGCGCGCCCTCGTTGAACGGTGCCCGGGGTCCCCTCCTGCGCGGCGGCCTCGACGCGCGCCGCCGTGGGGAGCCGGCACCGTGCAAGCCTCCAGGAAGGGACCGCACCACAGCCATGACCACCGACGCCTCCACACCCGGCGCAGCCGACCTCTCCGAGGCCAGGCGAGCACTGCTCGGTCAGCGCCTCCGCCTGCGCACGACGCCCCGCCGGACGGTGCCGCGCCGTCCCGACGGCACCCGGCCGCCGCTCTCCTTCGCCCAGGAGCGCCTGTGGTTCATGGAGCAGTACGCGCCCGGCACCTCCGCCTACAACATCCCCCTCGCCCGCCGGCTGCACGGCGCCCTCGACCGGACCGTGCTCGGCCTCGCCCTGGACGAGGTGGTCGCCCGGCACGAGACCCTGCGCTCGCGCTACCCCTCCAGCGAGGACGGCCGGCCCGGTCTGGAGATCGGCGAGCCCGGCCCGGTCCCGCTCGCCACCGCCGGGGCCGACGACCTCGCCCACGCCGGCCGGCTGATCGACGACGAGGCCCGGGTGCCGTTCGACGTCGAGGCGGGTCCCCTGCTGCGCGCCCTGCTGGTGCGGCTCGCCGACGACGACCACGTACTCCTGCTGACCGTCCACCACAGCGTCAGCGACGGCTGGTCCAGCGAGCTGCTCTTCGGCGAGCTGCTGAAGCGGTACGCGTCCCTGGCCGCCGCAACCCCCGACCTGCTGCCCGAACTCCCCGTCCAGTACGGCGACTTCGCCGCCTGGCAGCGGGAGCGCCTGAGCGGTGACCGGCTCGCCCTGGAGGTCGCCCACTGGGCCGGTGAACTGGCCGGGGTGGAACCGCTGGAGCTGGCCTTCTCCCGGCCGCGCCCGGCCCGCCAGACCTTCGACGGCGCCGGACAGGCCTTCACCGTCGACCGGGCCCTGCTGGACCGGCTGACCGCGCTGGCACGCGGCCGGGACGCCACCGTCCACATGCTGCTGCTGGCCGCCTTCCAGATGACCCTCGCCCGCTACAGCGGACAGCAGGACTTCGCCGTCGGCTCCCCGGTGGCCGGCCGGACCGAGCCCGAACTGGAGAACCTGGTCGGCATGTTCGTCAACGTGCTGGCGCTGCCCGCCCGGCTGGCGGGCGACCCCTCCTTCACGGAACTGCTGGCCCGCACCAGGGAGACCTGCCTGGAGGCCTACGCCCACCAGGAGCTCCCCTTCGCACAGCTGGTGACCGAACTGAAGGTCCCCCGCGACATCACCAGACCGCCGGTCTTCCAGGCCGTCCTGACCGTGCAGAACTACGCGACCCGGCTGGACGCCGACGACCGCCTCCCGCTGCGCGTCGAGCCCTTCGGCCTGAAGATCAGCGGCACCCGCTTCGACCTCGAACTCTCCCTCCAGGAGTGGCCCGAGGGCCTGGTCGGCAGCTTCCACTACAACACCGACCTCTACGACGGCGCCGACATCGCCCGCCTCGGCGGCCACCTCGACCGGCTCCTGCACGCCGTCGCGGAGCACCCGGACGCCCCGCTCTCCGCCCTCGACGGACTCTCCGCGGCCGAACGGGCCTTCGAGGTCACCGATTTCAACCGCACCGACAAGCAGCGCCCGGACGCCACCCTGGTCACCCTGATCGCCGAGCAGATCGCCCGGACCCCGGACGCGGTGGCCGTCGCGCTGGAGACCGGAGCGGCCCTCACCTACCGCGAACTGGACGCCGCCGCCGACCGGATCGCCGCCCGGCTGGCCGCCGAGGGCATCGGCCCGGGCAGCCTGGTCGCCATCAGCGCCGAACGCTCCCCGGAACTCGTCGCCGGCCTGCTCGGCGTGCTGCGCACCGGCGCGGGCTACACGCCCCTGGACCCCGAGTACCCCGCGGAGCGGCTCGCCTTCCTGCTCGCCGACTCCGGCGCCCCGGTCCTCCTGACCCAGCGCAGACTGGCGGTGCCGGAGGGCTCCCCGGCGAGGGTGCTCCTGCTCGACGACCCCGCCGAGTGGCCGGAGCCGCCGGCCGGCGCGGGCACGGCCGGACCGGTGACGGACGACACCGCGTACCTGATCTACACCTCCGGCTCCACCGGCCGCCCCAAGGGCGTGCCCAACACCCACCGCGCGATCGTCAACCGGCTGCGCTGGATGCAGGACACCTATCGGATCGGCCCCCGGGACACCGTCCTGCAGAAGACCCCCGCCGGGTTCGACGTCTCCGTCTGGGAGTTCTTCTGGCCGCTGATCACCGGGGCGCGCCTGCTGCTCGCCCGGCCCGGCGGTCAGAAGGACGCCGCCTACCTGCGCGACCTGATCGCCGGCGCGGGCGTCACCGTCGCGCACTTCGTGCCCTCGATGCTGACGGTGTTCCTGGCCGAGGAGGACGTCGAGAAGTGCACCACCCTGCGCCGCGCGGTCTGCAGCGGCGAGGCCCTTCCCCCGGCCACCGCCCGGGAGTTCACCACCCGCCTGCCCGGCGCGGCGCTCGCCAACCTCTACGGTCCCACCGAGGCCGCCGTCGACGTCTCGTCCTGGGAGTGCGAGGGGCCGCTCGACACGGTCGCGATCGGCCTGCCGATCGACAACACCCGGCTGTACGTCCTCGACGCGGCCCTGCGCCCGGTGCCGCCCGGCGCCCCGGGCGAACTGCACATCGCCGGAACCGCCGTGGCCCTCGGGTACCACCGGCGCCCCGGGCTCACCGCCGCCCGGTTCGTGCCCGACCCCTACGGCCCGCCCGGCTCCCGGATGTACCGCACCGGGGACCTGGCGCGGCGCCTCCCCGACGGCACGCTGGAGCACCTGGGCCGGATCGACCAGCAGGTGAAGATCCGCGGCCTGCGGATCGAGCCCGGCGAGGTCGAGGAGGCGCTGCGCTCCCGCCCCGGCATCGCGGACGCCGCCGTGATCGTGCGCGAGGACAACCCCGACGACAAGCGGCTCGTCGCCTACCTGGTGCCCGACCCCGGCGCCGACGAGCCCGACACCACCGCACTGCGGGCCGCCCTCAAGCTCGTCCTGCCGGACTACCTGGTGCCCAGCGCCTTCGTCGCGCTTCCCCGGCTGCCGCTCACCCCCAACGGCAAGCTCGACCGCCGCGCGCTGCCCGCCCCGCAGCTGCGCCGGGCCGAGGGCGCCGTCACCGAGCCGCGCACCGGGGCCGAGAAGGTGATCGCCGCCATCTGGGCCGAGGTGCTCAAGCTCCGGGCGATCGGAATCGACGAGGACTTCTTCGACCTCGGGGGCCACTCCCTGCTGGCCACCCAGGTGGTCGCCAAGGCCCGCAGGCAACTGACGGAGATCGGCGCCCGGCCGGTCAGCGTGATGGACGTCTTCACCTGCCGCACCGTCCGCGCGCTGGCCGAACTCGCCGACGCGTCCGAGGACGACCTCGGGCCGCGCCGGCTGATGCACCGGCTCACCAAGCCGGTGCCGGCCGACCGCCGCAGGGTCACCCTGGTCTGCGTCCCCTACGGCGGCGGCAGCGCGGTGGTCTACCAGCCGGTCGCCGACCTCCTGCCCGACGACACCGAGCTGTGGGCCGTCGCCATCCCCGGCCACGACCTCGGTGTCACCGAGCGGCACCTGCCCTTCGGCGAACTCGCCGAACAGCTCGCCGCCGAGGTCCGCGAGCGCATCGAGGGCCCGGTCGTCGTCTACGGGCACTGCGGCGTCGGCAGCGCCCTCGCGGTCGCCACCGCCCGGCTGCTGGAGGCCTCCGGGCGCGAGCTGGAAGCCGTCTACGCCGGTGCCCAGTTCCCCTTCGCCAAGCCGCCCGGCAAGGTCCTCGGCACGCTGAGCAGGCTGGCCGCGCTGGACTCGCTGCGCGGCGACCGGGTGTTCGTCAACTGGCTCACCGGCATGGGCGTCGACACCTCGGAGCTCGACCAGGAGCAGATCAGGTTCATCATCGGCAACATGCGCCGCGACTCCAAGGCCGCGGAGGAGTACTTCACCTCCGCGATCGCCGAGGTCGAGGCCGGTGCGCCGAGGCTGCGCGCGCCGCTGGTCACCCTGGTCGGCGACCGCGACCCGGCCGCCGACTACTACCAGGAGCGCTACCGGGAGTGGCTGCTGCTGGCCGAGCGCTCGGCGCTCGCGGTGCTGGACCAGGGCGGCCACTTCTTCGTCAAGTACCGGGCGGGCGAGGTGGTCGAGGCGGTCACCACGGTCCACCGGGCCGTCCTCGACGGCGGGACGGACCGCCTGCCCGCCAAGAGCCCCGAGAACTCCTGGTGGTTCCACGGCGAGACCGGGCCACCGGCACCCGCCGACACCGGGGAGGAACCGGCCGGGGCGGAGCCGGAGGGGCCCGCGCCCAGCATGGGCCGCTTCCTGGCCGTCGCCTTCGGCCAGCTGGCGTCCATCACCGGCTCGGCGCTGACCGAGTTCGCGCTGCCGATCTGGGTCCTGCTGGAGACCGGATCGATGGCCAGGTTCGCGCTGTTCGCGGTGATCGGCATGGTCCCCGGCATCCTGATCGGCCCGGTCGCCGGTGCCCTGGTCGACCGCCTCGACCGCCGCAAGGTCATGCTGGCGGGCGACATCGCGGCCGGGGCCACCCAGGCCGCGATGCTGACCCTGCTGCTCACCGGCAACCTCGCGTCCTGGCACATCTACGCGCTCCTGAGCGTCCTGTCGATGGCCCTGACCTTCCAGCGGCTCGCCTACGCCTCCGCGGTGCCGCAGATCGTGCCCAAGCAGTACCTCGGACACGCCAACGGTGTCGTCCAGCTCGCCTTCGGTGCGGCCCAGTTCGTCGTCCCGCTGGTCGCCGTCGCCCTGATGGCCTCGATCGGTCTGCGCGGCATCCTGATCATCGACGTGGTCAGCTACGCGGTCGCCATCACCATCCTGCTGGTGGTGCGGTTCCCCAACACCCTTGCCTGGAGCCGGCCGGAGTCGCTGGTCGCCGAGATCAGGAACGGCTTCAGCTACTCCTGGCACAACAAGGGCTTCCGGTCGATGCTGCTCTGGTTCGCCGGACTGAACATCTTCCTCTCCCCGCTGTTCCTGCTCTTCACCCCCATGGTGCTGTCCTTCGACTCCCTCGACGGCGCGGCCCGGGTCGCGGTGGCCGGCGGCGCCGGCGCCCTGCTCGGCGGTCTGGCGATGGGCTTCTGGGGCGGTCCGCGGCGTCAGCGACTGCGCGGCATGCTCGGCCTCACCGCCCTGCTGGCCCTGGCCAGCTCCTTCGCCGGGCTGGACGCCGACCTCTGGGTGATCGGCGCGGGGGCGTTCGGGATGTCGTTCGCGCTCTCGCTGGTCAACGGCGTCTACTCGACCATCGTCCAGACCAAGGTGCCGCAGCGCTTCCACGGACGGGTGTTCGCGCTCAACACCATGGTGGCCTGGTCCACCCTCCCGATCGGCCACGGGCTGGTCGCCCCGCTGGGCAGCTCCGTCCTCGGCCCGATGATGGAGAAGGGCGGTGCGCTGGCCGGAGTGTTCGGCCCGCTGCTGGGCACCGGGCCGGGCCGCGGCATCGCCCTGATGTACGTGCTGTTCGGCGTGGCCATGCTGGTCATGGTGGGGATCGGCCTGCGCCTTCCCGCGCTGGCGCGGTTCGACCGCGACGTCCCCGACGCCGAGCCGGACGACCTGGTGGGCCTGCGCGAGCGGGCGAAGAGCGCCGCCGGGCGCGGCCAGGGTCGGCCGGCCCGCGAGAAGTCCTCCGTCTGACATCCCGGCCGCGGGGGGGGGGGGGGCCCCCCC
>NZ_JBHJRC010000159.1:0-18682 GCF_042261735.1 Kitasatospora sp. NPDC056327
CCCGGGCCGGCCGTGGACGTGCTTTTCGACCCCCCACCGGGCGCCTGCTTCGCGCCGGCGGGTCTCGGCGATGGGACGCCGGGCAACGCACCCGCTGGACGGCGCCGGGCCGCCGCAGCGAGTACCAGGGTGGCGGCACAGGCCAGCAGCGCCGCCACGATCAGCGCCGTCCAGCCTCGCCGGAACCCGTCCAGCACGGCCTGCGGACCGTCCGGGGTGCCGATCAGGCTGACCATCAGCGCCACGCCCACCACCGCGCCGATCTGCCGGCCCATCGTGGTGATCGCCGACCCGGTGGCGAAGCGTGCGGGCGGCAGCGCCGCCGCGGCGGACCCGATGAGCGTGGGCAGCGTCAGTCCCACGCCCAGCCCGGTGAGGAGCATCCCGGGCAGCAGTTCGGTGGCGTAGCCGGGGCTGACCCCGATGGTGGCGGTCCACCAGCCGATGCCCGCGGCGAACAGCAGCGTCCCGAGCGCGGCCAGCCGGCCGGGGCCGAGCCTGCGGACGAGCGCGGCGCTCCCCAGGGCGACCGGCGGCACCAGCAGCGGTCCGGGGGCGATGGCGAGTCCGGTGCGCATGGCGGAGTACTCCCAGACCTGCTGGCACCAGAGGACCGAGGTCAGCAGCATGCCGGCGAAGGCGACGGTGAACAGCAGGGCCGCGGTGTTGGCGGCGGCGAAGCTGGGCACCCGCAGCAGCGGCAGCTCGACGATCGGGGCCCGGTGGCGCGCCGATCGGCGCAGGAACCAGACGGTCAGCAGGACGGCCGCCAGCAGACCGCCCAGCACCCGGGCCGATCCCCAGCCCCACTCGTGGCCCTTGACCAGGGCCACCGCGACGGCGGCGATGGCGGCGGTGAGCAGTCCCGCGCCGAACAGGTCCGGCAGCGGTCCGTCCTCCCGGCCGCGCGGCCCGGGCAGCACGCGGCCCCCCACGACGACGGCCGCGATGCCGACCGGGACGTTCACGACGAAGACCCACCGCCAGTCGGCCTCGACCAGCAGCCCGCCGAGGACCGGTCCGAGCCCGGCGGCGATCCCGCCGATCGAGGCCCAGGCCCGGATCGCGCCGGGGCGCTCGGCCGCGGGCGTGGCGTCCAGCAGCAGCGCCAGCGAGGTCGGCGTCAGCGCTGCCGCGCCCGCGGCCTGGAGCACCCGGGCGGCGTCGAGCCAGCCCACGGCCGGGGCGAGTGCGCAGAGCACGGAAGCGACGGTGAAGACGGTCAGCCCGGCCAGGAACACCTTTCGGTGGCCGATGCGGTCCGCCAGCCGTCCGGCGGGAACCAGCAGCGCGGCGAAGACGATGGCGTAGCCGTTCAGCACCCAGGAGAGGGTGGCCAGGGTGCTGCCGTGGAAGTGCTGCCGCATCGCCGGGAGGGCGACGTTGACGATGAACAGGTCGAGGTTCGAGACGAAGACCGCGGCGGCGACCACCAGGAAGGCGGCACGGCGGTGGGACCGGCCCGGGCCGGCCTGCGCGACTACTGGGTTTGATATTCCAACTCTTTGCATGGCCGGGAACGCTAGCGGCAGTGGGTTTGAATACGCAACCCTCTATGGCAGGCTGGTGGGGTGACCGCGCACACCGACGCCCAGCCCGCAGCCGCCCCCCGTCCCGCCGGCGGCGGCGCACTACCGGGCCGCCCCTGCTCCATCGCCGCGGCGCTCCAGGTCCTCGGCGAGAAGTGGGCGCTGCTCGCCGTGCGCGAGCTCTTCTACGGCAATCACCGGTTCGACCGGATCGTCCGCAACACCGGCGCCCCGCGCGACCGGCTCACCGCCCGGCTGCGCGCCCTGGAGGAGGCGGGAGTGGTCGAACGCCGCGCCTACAGCGAGCGCCCGCGGCGCTACGAGTACCACCTCACCGAGGCCGGCCGTGACCTCGCGCCGCTCACCCAGGCGCTGCTCGCGTGGGGCGACCGCTGGCTGTCGCCCCAGCCGCCGGTGGTGCTGCACCACCACCCGCACGGCCTGGACGGCTCGGACGAGTCGGACGGCTCCGGCGGGTCGGAAGGCTCGCACGCCCCGGGCGGCTCGAACGGCCCGGGCGGCTCCGGTGCGTCGGACGGCTCCGGTGCGTCGGACGGCTCCGGCCATCCGCTGGACGCGGCCTGGACCTGCCGCACCTGCGGGGAGGAGGTGCGCAGCCCGGACCTCGGCCTGGAGATCCGCTCGCCGGGCTGGGACCGCACGGGCCCCGTCGCTCCCGGGAGTGAGGCGGGGACTCCGGCATGAACCGGGGAGCCGACGACGGCACGAGGGCGGTACGCCCGCTCCACCGGCCGATCGGGGCCGCGAACTCCCGCCCGTCGGCGGCGAGCGGCGGGCGCACGAGCATGCGCCTGCCCTGACGGGAGGCGGTTGTGCGGCCGGGGCAGCGGCAGTCCTTCAGCCGGGAGTGGAGGGTGGGTCGGTCAGGAGCCCGAGCGGCAGGGCGCTGCCGGCGACCCGGACGAGGCCGTCGGCGATGCGGCCGCCCGCACCGGGGCGAGCCTGCCACCGGTCGGAGACGGCCGCCCCGAGTGCACCGGACAGGAGGACGCCGGCGTCGTCATCGCCACCTGCGACGGCGCCAGCTCATCCCGGCCGACCCCACCCGCCCCCTGCCGCAGCCCACCGGGATCGGCGGCCGTGAGCGAGTGGAAGGCGGCGGAGCCGTCCTGCTCGTGGCCCCGCCGACGGCGGGTAAGCGCTGGTTGAGTCCCGGTCAGCGCCGACCGGTGGACAGGATGACGAGGAACTGGCCGCCGCCGGCCTCGATATCGGCGGTCACCGCAAGCCCCGGCACCAGTCGGGAGAACCGGTCCACCAGCCAGTCCGCCGCCTCCTGGGCGTCCCGCCTGGTCGGGCAACGCCCCACCATCTCGCGGCCGCCCTTGCGCTCCAGCCTCCCGGCAACGGTGATCAGCGGCGCGGGTTCGGCCACGTACAGGCGGTCCGGCCAGGCGATGACCACCTTGACCGCACCCTTGCGGGTGTTGCACCCGCGGTGCGCGAGCCGCTCGGCGACCTTGGCCTTCCGGTCGGCGGTCCGGCTGTCGACACTCGGCCCCCGAGGATCGTTCACCGACATGTCCGGGTCGACCGGCTCGTCGCACACCCAGCACCGCCAGCCGTCACGCTCGGCCACATCATCAAGGAGACTCACCCGAGCAACCTAGCCTGCCCGCCCACCACCCCGCACACCAGGGGCCACCGCCGCCGACTGCGGTGCCCACAAGGGACGTCATCATCAGCGCGACGTTCTTCCGGCCCACGCTGTGAGCGCCGCGCTAAAGTTTCGATTCTTGGACCCGCTACCTCTGGAAACGAAGTACAGGATGCACATCCTGGACGATCCCTCCGAACTGTCCGAGCGTGCTCGGGTCTTCGAGAGCGAAAGCCGGGATCGTGAGCATCCAGGTCGTCGGGCGTGCATCTGGTCGATGGGCGAGGCCGGTCACCGTCAGGTCCGGGAGGCATTCGGGAGAGGGTGAGCGAGACACAGGCGATCCGGCAGGCGACGTCGGCTCCCGGCCTCACCAGAAAACCTCCTGGCGCCGGATCCCGGGACGCAGCCCTCCCCCTTCAGACGCCCCAGGGGAGGCCAGTAGCCGGGTTGAGGCCCTGGTCCATGAGGTCGTCGTACTCGCGCCAGTGCACGAACTGCATCGTTTCCCCGGTGCGGGCGGTGGCTCGGGTGCACCAGCGTCGCACGTAGGCGGCGAACCCGTCCTCGTGGACGGTGAGGGGGCCGCCGTCCTCGTCGAGGTCGGCGATGGGCCAGGCGTCACTGTCGTCGCCGGTCATCAGCCAGAACAGGTGGTTGCCGTCCTCCAGGATGCCCCACCGGAGCAGTCTGTCGGCGCTGACCTCGGCGGGCAGCAGGTGGGAGAAGTGCTCGGGGGCCTGTTCCCAGAACAGTTCGGCCATGTCGGCCATACTGCTGCCTCCGGACGCGCGGTACGGCGGGGGTATCCACAGCGTGTCACCGCCGATCCCGCCGGCTCCGTAGGTCTCCATGAACGCGACGTAGTCCGAGGGCAGCCGTGTCCCGAGCCGCCGTTCGGCTTCTGCCAGCCCGGCCACATCATGGGGGGCTCCTTCGCTGCTCCGTCTGCATGGCGCGAGCACGCCCGACAGCGCGCGTACGCCGGGATGGCTGGACACAGAAACCTCCGGTCGTTCGGTGTGCTGATCAGCCTACGAGCGCCCTCCGACAGGGCGGACGGAGCCGGGGCCGGTGGAAGCGGCGCAGGCGCGCGGTGAGCCGGTCCGGGGCCGTGCACGCGCCGGGGGCGGCACCGCGCCCCCGGCGCGAGCCGGCGTCAGCAGGGCTTCCAGGAGGAGACCGCGTCGTTGAACACGGTGCCCCCGAGGTCGGTCACGCTGTAGCCGCTCTTCACGACGAAGGACCGGCCCTGGAAGTTGTTGTGCTCCCAGAAGCACATCGTCGCGGTGGTGAGGTTCTGGATGGAGGAGATCGAGTCCTGCCAACGGGAGCCCCACCAGGTCTTGCCCGCGTCCTTGACGGTGACGGCGACCCACCCGCACTCGCTGAACTGGGCGTGCTCGCAGACGAGGATCGCGGCCGCAGCGGCAGCGCCCTCGGAAGGCCCGGCGGCCGGGGCGGCGGACGGGCCGACGGCCGCGCCGGCGGTGCCGGTGGCGGCGGCCGACACGGTCAGCGTCGTGGCCGACACCGCGAGAGCGGCCAGGGTGCGCTTCAGACGGGGGTTCATGTGTCCTCCTTCGAACGCCGACGGTCGGCGGCGGGAAGCCGGGGAGCCGCCTCCGACCGCCGGTGCCGGGCTGTGACGGCTTCTCGTCCGCGCTCCGGCGGGCGGACAACGACCGCGGTCGTACGGTCAGAAGACCGGGCGGCGGGTCCGGTTGTGACACCCGGCCGGCCGAGGGCGGCGCTGGGGCGGGCGAGGGTGCGCGGTGCCCGGCCGACGGCGGACGGACGGAGCGGGAGGCAGGGGCCACGGAGCGGGCCGGGGGTGTGGCGAGGACGGTCGACCCGTCGGAGCGGGTCATCGCCGCGGCTGCGACCTCGCTCCCCGCAGCGGTCGAACCCGTCCGGGCGTGCGGTCAGCGGGCGGACCAGACCGGACAGTCGGCCGTGTGGCGGGTCAGCACGACCACGGTCCCGCCGTCCGTCACCTGCCGCTCGCGCGAGACGCTGCAGCACAGCACCGGTGCCGGAGGCGTCGGCACGACGACGGCAGGAGCCTCGTCCCGGTCCGGCAGCGCTGTGCGCGGCCATCTCTGCTCCACGACCGGCAGCCCGGGGCGGCGGCGAGGGGAAGGCCGACGGCCGGCCTGCTCGATGGGCACCCCGAGGGCTCGGGCGCGTGCGTGAAGGCGACGACGGTCGCGGCGTTCGGACATGGTGACACCCTGCCCCCTCCCACCCCCTCCGCGCCAATGCCCCGGCGGAGCATCCCCGACCCGGCCACCCCGCCCGGGCACCCTCCGAGCGGACGCGGCCGCCGAGCTGGCGCAGCGCCAGCACGGCCTCCAGGTGCGCGGGGTCAACCGCAGGCCCGGATCACATCCGCGGGCCGGGCCGAGTTCCCCGCCCGGGCGGGACTCCGGAGTGGATCACCATCACCGGAGAGCACGAAGGCTCACAAGCACCTGCAGAAGGTGTTCCCAGGGCCCGGCGGCGGAGCAACGGGCAGGCCGGGAAGCCCGTGCCCGTGAATCGGCGCGAGGACGGGGCCGCAGTCCGAACGGTTACGGAGTTGGGGCAGATCCTGCCCGCCCCTGTCCCTTCCCAGCACCTAGATTGCTGCACTGGGAGTGCGGGCCGCGAGCGCCTGCAAGGGACTCAGGCGGTAGGCCTTATGAACCAGAAGACCGAGGGCGCCGGAGCGTGCATCCTCGCCGGCCTCGGTGCGCTCGCCGGACTGCTCGTGTGGGCGCCAAGAGCTGCCCTCAGCATTGATGGCGGGTTCGAGGACCACGCCCGTGATCCGAGCGTGCTCTTCCTCGATCTGCCGCTCATCCTGCTCGGTGGCACGGTGCTTCCGCTGTTCACCTGGACGCTGGCCGCGCGGTCGACGGGTCGCCCCTGGATCGCGCTGCTGACGACCCTGGCGGCACTCGCGCTCGGCGTGTGGGGGCTCGCCGAGTGGTACGCGCCCCACCAGCACGCCGGCTCCGGTGACACCGGCCCGGGGCTTTGACGCCGCCGGCGTCCGCACCTCAGCGCGGTTCACGGGTCCGCGCCCGTGGCTGCGGAACCTGCGGCCGGTGCTCGCGAGCATCGCCGCCACCGCCTCCGGAGAGCCGGACGACCAGGACTTCTGGCGGTCGATCCACAAGCGGCCTGCCGACGGTGACCGGTCAGGTGGGGCCGGAAGCCGACATCGTGAGCCTGACCAGGGCCGGCGTGGGCAGTTGAGTGTTGCCGGAGACATCGGCAAGCAGCCAACCCTCGTTCCGTGGGGCGGAGGCCGGGCCTCTGCGCCCCATCACGAGGTCGACGGCACGGTTGGCGCTGAAGGGCAGCGCCTCGCTCCAGTCCTTCTCCGGCCGCTGAAGGTCACGGGTGGTCGGGGGTGCGGTCGTCGAGGAGTGCGCGGCCGAGGGGGGTGAGGGTGTGGCGGACCCCGGGGCCGGCGCGTTCGGTGGTGAGAAGGCCGGCGGCGCGCAGGACGGTGGCGTGGTGGCTCGCCGTCGCGGGTGAGCAACCGGTGCGGCGGGCGAGTTCGGCGGTGCCCGCCGGGTCGGCCGCCGCGCGCAGGGTGCGGGCGCGGGTGGTGCCGAGCAGGGCGACGAGTGCGTCGTCCGGCCCGTCCCCGGCGGCCGAGGACCAGACCGCGCGGCAGGTGGTGAGGTCGGGGGCGAGCGGGTAGTGCAGGACGAGCGGGTGGTCGAGGCCGCGGCTGTCGGTGAGGGCCATCGGGTCGGGCCAGAAGAAGGTGGGGACGAGCATCACACCGCCGCCGCGCAGCCACAGGTCGGTGTCGGCGGGGAAGGGCAGCGTCAGCACCGGTGAGTCCCACCGGATGTCCGGGTGGAGGCCGCCGAGCAGTCCGTCCAGGCCGCGGTCGGCGGCGAGGACGGCCCGCCGGGCGCGGTCGGCGTGCGCGGCGGTCAGCAGCTGCGACCAGTACGGCGCGACGGCGAAGGCGTGGTACTCCCGGAGCCGGCCGTCGACCAGTTCGCGCCACTCGTGTCCGCCCCGGTGCAGTTCGTGGACCCACCGGGGCGCCCCGGGACGCGTCCCGCTGAGGACGCGCAGGTCGGCGCTCCACCGTCGGCCGGGCAGCGACCAGGTCTGGTCCAGGCTCTCCGGCAGGGTGTGGCTGCCGGCGTGCAGGAACGCCTCTGCGGCCTCCACGGCGCCGACCGGTGTCGCCAGGTCGAACAGCATCCGCAGGTCGGGGCGGATGTTCCCGCGGGTCCGACTGCGCCACCCCTCGAACGCCACGCCGCCGGCCCCGCGGGCCTGCACCAGCGACAGGCTCAGGACCGACTCGGCGAGCGGGTCGGGTGCCCGCGCGATCCGAACCCTGATCAGGTCCTCGTGGGTGAAGTGGATCCGCAGCAACTCTGCCCCTTCTCTCGAACGTCGACAGGGGCGGCGCGGCGTCCCGGCCCCGTCCCCCGTCTGCGGCCTTGCGACCACCGTAGGCGGGAGGGGACGGCCGGACCGGGGCGTTGCCCGGCTCTGACCGGATCGTTCCACTGCACGGACATTCCGTGTCCGAACACGGAGGTGGGGTGGAGTGGGGTGGGGTGGGGTGGTTCGTCAGGGACGGCGGGCACGGTGGCGGACCCGGCCGGGGCAGGCGGGTCGGGTCGGGTCCGCCACCGTCCGGGCGGAAGGGCCTGTCGTCCGGACGGTGGCGGACCCCCGCACGAGGTCCGAGGACTGCGCCGCACCGCGGCGTTTCAGGGACTCTCCGGCCGGACCCCGGTCATTCGAGGCCTTCGACGATGCGGAAGTCGCGCTCGACACCGTCGGCGAGTGCGGCCAGCGCCTCCTGGTAGGCCGCGCTCTCGCGCGTCGCGACGGCCTGTTCGAAGCTGTCGAACTCCACCAGGACGGTGCGCTCGGCGATTCCGGCGTCGTGGGCGAGGACCCGGCCGCCGCGGACGAGGGTCCGACCGCCCCCGGCCCGGACGGCCGGGCCGGCCAGTTCGTTGTAGGCGGCCAGCTTCCCGGGGTCCGAGATGACGCGGTAGACGCTGACCCAGTAACCCTTGGGCATGGAACCTCCACTGTTGGACGAGTGCATCCGAACCTACGGGTTGGCCCCGGTCGTACGCCTGCGGGCGAGCGCGAGGCTCGTCAGTGTCGTGATCGCCATGGCCCCGAGGCCGACCAGCGCGGCGGTGGTGTAGGCGCCGTCGTCGGGGAGGAGCCGGCCGGGACCGGTGCCGGCGGCGAGGACCAGGCCGCCGACGGCGCTGCCCAGGGAGTAGCCGACGCTGCGGACGACGAAGTTGAAGCTCATCGCGCTCGACGTCTCGCTCCTGGGGGTGACGGCCAGGATGACGCCCGGCATCGCGGCCGAGAAGCCGCCGACGCCCAGGCCGAGCACGCCCATCGCCGCGAACAGTTCGGCCGGGTCCGACCGGGCCGTCGCGAACAGGGCGAACCCGCCGCCGACCACGACGGCGCCGCCGGCCAGGAGCAGGGGGTCCGCGATCCTGGTCCGGACCCGCGGCACGAGCCTGCCGGCGGCGAACCCCAGCACCGAGAACGGGACGAGCACCAGCCCGGCGACGAAGGTGGTCAGCCCGAAGCCGTAGCCGGCGCCGTGCGGCGTCTGCGCGTACCGGGTGATGAGCGTGAGCAGGAGGTACATGCCGATCCCGCCGACGAACACGGCGAGGTTCGCCCCGGCGACCGCCGGGTGGCGCACCGCCCGCAGATCGACCAGGGGCGTCGCACTGCGCAGTTCGATGACGGCCCAGACGCCGAGCAGCGCCACTGCGACGACGGCCAGGCCCCCCGCCGCGGCGAGGTGCCGGCTCCACGGGTTCCGGTCGCCGGCGAGGAACAGCACCAGGAGCAGCGCGGCGGCCAGGACGACCGCGGAGGCCACGTTCACGCGGGCGGAGCGGCCCTCGGGGGCTTCGGGCACGAAGCGCCACGCGGTCAGGAGGGCGGCGGCGGTGACGGCCAGACCGAGGCCGTAGGCGGCCCGCACCCCGCCGAACTCGGCGAGCAGCGCGGCCAGCGGGTAGCCGGCGCCGGCCCCGATGACCGAGACCACCGAGATCAGGGCGATCACGGCCGTGCCGCGCTCCTCGGGGAGGTGGTCCCGGGCCACGCCCATCATCAGCGCCGTCAGCCCGAGCCCCGCGCCCTGGGCCGCCCTGCCGGCCAGCAGCCACCCGAACGGCAGCGGCAGTACCGTGAGCGCGCTGCCGGTGACGACGACCGCCAGCGTGGCGAGGACCGCGATCCGGCGGTGCGGGCCGGCTCCGAGCCGGCCCAGGACGGGCGTGGCGACGGCGCCGCTGAGCAGTGCGGCGGTCAGCGTCCACTGCGCGCTGCCGAGCGTGACGTGGTACGAGGCCGCGACGCTGGTGACGAGCGGCGTCCCGAGGCTGCCGACCGCCGCCACGACCAGGGCGATGAACATCAGCGCGGGCACCAGCCGCGTCTCGGGCCGCGCCACCGGGACCGTCTTCACCGGGGCCCTGCGGGCCTGCCGACCGGTCACCGCCCGGGCCCCTCGCGGTCCCGGCTTTCGAGCTCCGCCAGGTGCTTCAGCGCCGGGAGGGCCGCCGCCAGCGCCTCGACCTCGTCACGGGTGAGCCCGCCGATCAACCGCTCGAAGGCGTCGACGCCCGCCCGGCGCCGCGTCCGGACGTAGGAGGCACCGGCCTCGGTCAGGCACACCAGCGTGACCCGCCTGTCGGACGCGTCGCCCCGCCGCTCGACCAGGCCCGACTCCTCCATCACCCGGACCAGGCTGGTCATCGCGGGCTGGGTGACGCCCTCGACCGCGGCCAGATCGGTGATCCGCCGCGGGCCGGTCCGCTCCAGGGTGGCCAGGGTCGCGGCGGACGTCAGGCTCATGTCCCGGGGCAGGCGCCTCGCGGCCCTGGTGGCCAGGCCGTAGAGGGCTTCCCCGATGGCGGCGGGCGTTCCGTGGGCGGTGTCTTGGCGGCTCATGGCAGGAGCATAGCGTTTTTATATTCATTAGTTATGCACATGGCCGACCGCCGTGGGCGGCCGCGGTCCGCACCGGGGCGGCGGCCGGCCGTCACCCCCGGTGCGCGGCCGATCCCCGCCGCCCCCGCGGGGCCGGGAGCGTGCCGACCTCCAGCGGCGTGGAGGCCGCCGGAAGTCACGGAGCGCACCGGTGGAGATCGGCCGTCGGGCGGCCCGCCCGGGCGGCGGGCCTCAGGTCCGGTCGGCCGTCCCGTCCAGCAGGAGGCGCCCCCGGACCAGGGTGCGCACCGCACCGCCGACGCCGGCGAGCAGACCTCGACCGGCCTGTCTGCGGACTCTCACCTGCATTCTGGCGAGGCCGAGTTCGGCGGTTCCCTGGACGATGTCGAACGCCAGGGACTCCTCGGGCCGCCGCTCGTCGGCGAGCCATCCGGCCACCGCCAGCGCGGCCGAGCCGGTGGCCGGGTCCTCCGCGCACACCGGCTCGGGAACGAAGACCCGGGAACGGACCTCGGGCAGTTGCGGGACGAACACCGCCACGCCGAAGACGTCGGCCAGCCCGGGGACCCGGTCGGCGAGCGCCGCGACCTCAAGCGGCAGGGCCCGGGCGGACCGGAGACCGGCGGCACTCACCGGGAGGCAGACGAACCCGAGCCCGGCCGACGCCGGTCGCACCGGGCCGGCGGCGGCGTCCGGAGCCAGCCCCACGGCTTCGCAGACGAGGTCCGGCGCGACCGGCGGGCCCACCCGGCAGGGCCGTTCCTCCAGGACCGCACTGTCCGCGGCCGGTCCCACCCGCGCGCGAACGGTGCCGCCGCGAGTGCGCAGCGCCACCCGGCCGGGCGCGGCCAGACCCTTCTGCACCGCCACGGCGGCCGCGCCCACGAGCGGATGACCCGCGAAGTCCAGCTCCACGTAGGGGGTGAAGATCCGCACCTCCACCTCGCCGTCGGCACCGCCGCGGAGGAAGACGGTCTCGGGCATGGCCAGGCGGGCGGCCAGACGCTGCATCAATGCGTCGTCGTACGTGGTGTCGAGCACGACCACGCCCAGCGGTCCCCCGGTGAGGGGCCCGCTTCCGAAGACCTCGACCAGCTCGAACTCCATGCCCGCTCCCACCGGATCCGGCCCGGGCCTCGACGGCCTGCTCGTCATTGCGGGTTCCTTCCGTTTCGCACAACTCGGTTGTCCTCGGCCGGGCCGTGGCCCGGGCCTGTCGCGGCCGGCGCCGGCGGAGCTGCTGACCACCGGGCCGGCGGGCTCGGGTCGCACGGAACGGCCGGAGCCGCCGGAGCCGCCGGAACGGCCGGAGCGGGTGCCACGGCGGGTGCCGCGCCCGGCTGGGTCCGACGTGGGTGAGGCCGACGCCCCCCGGTCGCCCCGTCCGGCCGGTCGACAGGCCCGCACTGCCGCCGGCCGCGGACGGCGTTCGCTGCGGGAGGCGGCCCGGTCATGCCTCGCACTCCTTCCCCGGTGCCCGATCCTTCCCCGGCGCCCGCAGTTCGGCCAGCAGGCCGTAGAGGGTGGACCGGGAAACCTGGAGTGCACCGGTGACGACGGGCGTGGCCCGCCGTACGGCGAAGACGCCCGCCTCGTCGAGTCGGGCGAGGACGGCCAGGCGGTCCGCGCGGGTCAGCCGCCCGACCGGTCGGCCGCTCTCGCGCACGTACGCGCCGACGATGTGCTGGACCCGCTCGTTCCAGTCGTGCTCGAAGAGCGGCTCCGGCGGGGCCGTGGTCGGGGCGCCGAAAGCGGACAGCAGGGCCGCGGCCTGCTCCAGCGGCGTGCGGTCCAGGTTGACGCACAGGACGGCGGACGGACCGCCGTCCGGGGCGCGGAGGACCGCGCTGACCGAGGACAGGCGCCGGCCGTCGGCGAGCAGCTTCTCGTAGGGGCCGAACACGTCCCGTGCCGACGGATCGAGCCCGTCCAGTTCCCCCAGGAACGACCGGTCACCCGGGCCGCGGGACGTCATGGGATTCCAGATCTCCAGGATCCGGTCGGTGTCCGGGTCGTGCAGCACCACCTCGGCGTACGGACCGAGCAGCAGCGCGACGGCCCGGCCCACGGGTTCCCAGAGCCGCACCCGCGGGTCCGTTTCCTCTTCGACCGATTCCATGGTCTGGACTGTATGTCCAGGATGGACGAAGTGTCCAACCCGGTTCCCGGCGGGGTGCGCCCGCCCTGCGCCGTCGCACTGCCCGAGCGGGCGCGCACCCTGCTCCCCCGGGACGGCGCTCACCCCGGGGGCTCGCCGCCTCAGCCCGCGGCCGGGCCCGCGGGCCGCGGACTGCCGCAGGTCGCCGTGTCGACGAGGGTCTGGAAGGTGCTGCCGGCGGCATCGGACCGGTGGTACGGGTTCACCGACACCACGACCTGCCGCCGCCCGTCGGCGGTGCCCGTCACGAGCGTCCCGTAGCCGGCGATGCCGCCGGTCAGGCCCCAGAACTCTCCGCACGCGCCCGGGTGACGGCTGAGCCCGAGGCCGTAGGTGAAGCCCAGCCCGGTGTCGACCTGCTGCTTCATCGCGTCGAGCTCGGCCGGCCGCAGCAGCCGGCCGCCCAGCAGGGCCGCGTTGAAGCGGGCCAGGTCGCGGGCGGACGAGATGCCGGCACCGGCCGCCCCGTACGCCGACGGATTCTGCAGGGTGACGTCGGCCGGCCCGCCGGGGCGTTCGGCGTAGCCGTGCGCGTGCGGTCCGGGGACGGTGACGGAGGTGTCGGGCATCGAGGTGTCGCGCAGGCCGAGCGGCCGGATGATCCGGCGCTCGGTCTCCTGCGCCCAGGTGCGTCCCGTCACCCGTTCGACGATCAGGCCGAGCAGCACGTAGTTGGTGTTGGAGTACCACCAGCCGGAGCCCGGACTGCCGTACGGCGGCCGGGCGGTGGCGATCCGCACCACGTCCAGCGGCCGGTAGGTGCTCCAGCGGCCGACGGTCAGCCACCGCTCCAGGGCCTCCTCCCCCTCGGTGTCGAACCGCGGGTCGTCGGTGAAGTTGCGGATCCCGCTGGTGTGGTTGAGCAGTTGGCGCACGGTGATCGCGGTGCCGTTCGGGACCAGCCCGGGCAGGTGGCGTTCGATCGGGTCGTCGAGCCCGAGCCTGCGCTCGCCCACGAGCTGGAGCACCACGGTGGCGGCGAACGTCTTGGTGACGCTGCCGATCCGGAACCGGGCGCCGTCGGGCACCGGCGCACCGGTCGTCAGGTCCGCGACCCCCGCCGTTCCCCGCCATGCCGTACGGCCGTCCTGCCGTACCTCCGCCAGCACCGCCGAGGCGCCGCCCTCCCCCACCACCGCCCGCAGCGCGCGGTCCAGCGCGGCCGGGTCGGTGACGGGCCGACCGGGCCCGGCAACGGCGGCGGCGGTGGACGGGGCGGTGGACGGGGCGACGGGTGCAGCGGCCGACGGGACGGCCGCTGCCGTCGGGACCAGGGTCGCCAGCAGCCCCGCGCCGGCCAGGGCGACGGCGACGGCCCGGCGCACGAACCGGTGGCGGGCGGCGGTCCGAGGCCCAGGCGTGGTCGCGGCCCTGACGGCGGTACTGATGGCGGTGACGGTCGTCTCGGTCATCTCGGTCCCTCCCGGCGGCGCCCGGATCCCTTCCGGCGCCGGCTCCAGCCTGCTCGCCGACCACCCCGCCCGGCCTCCTCCCGGGGTCGGCACCGCCTCCCCCGGGAGAGCCAACTCCGCACCTCCGCAGGAGGGACGGCCGGACGGGGAGCCGGACGGGAGGGGCGGCCACCGGCCGGGGATCTCCGGACCGCGCCGATCGCCGGCGCGGCCCACGGAGCGACCAGGCCCGGACAGGAAAATCTTCGGCGCGTCCCAGGGAGGCGCGAGCCATTTCCGGCGACCTTCACCGCAAGACTTCCTGCCTCAGCACCTCAGGCAGGCCCTTGAGAAGGTGGGCGTGGGCATACAGGGGCCCGGTCGTCGAGGCGTCGGGCGATGGCGACGCCTTTGCCCGGTCCGGCGGGCTGCGGTGGCGAGGCGTTCTTCGGGCAGGACGTGGCCGAGGGCGACACCGAGGCCGACGCGGGCGCGGGCGAGCAGGCGCAGGACGCTCTCACCGAACTGGATCATGGCGTGGTGGTCTCCGTCGGCGTCGTCGGCGATGCCGAACACGTGAGGTAGCAGGCCCAGGCGCTGGGCGTTGTGCCGCAGTGCGCCGATATCGGTGATGGTGCGGCTTCCGGTCTCCACCCGGGAGATGTAGCTGGTGGAGTGACCGAGGAGGGTGCCGAGTTCCTCTTGCGGAATTCCGTTCAGCCGCCGGTAGAACGCGAGGATCTCGGGCAGGCTGCGGCGTCGCAGGATGTCCTGGGCCCGTGGGGTCGTCCAGTGCCAGCGGATGCCGCCGTGCGGGTCTCGGCGTGCCACTGGTCAGACCCGGTCCCGGTGTTCGTACCAGCGGGCGATGGAGTCCTTGTAGCCCTGGGGCATGAGCAGGGCGGGCACCTCGTCGCGGTGGAAGAGCGCGGCTTCCTTGTGCTCGTGACTGACGACCGGTGGCCGATGGGCGTCGGTGCCGGTGCAGCCGTAGGTGACGATGAAGACCTTCCGGCCGGGGACGGGCTCGTACATCCACACGTCCAGCAGGGGGCCGGCGGTCGCCGTCCAGCCGCTCTCCTCGCGGATCTCGGTCTCCACCCGTTGTTCGGGGGTCTCCGGCCCTTCGAGCTTTCCGCCGGGCAGCTCCCACTCCTGGCGTTCGTTCTTCAGCAGCAGCACCCGTTGCTGCGGGTCGAGGACGACGCCCTTGATCGAGATCGGGAAGGCGGGCGGGACATAGGACAGTTCAGAGGGTCCGGTCATCTCTGCTTCCACGGCGCACGGACGGGCACGGGCCCGTCGAACGTAGCAGCCGCTCACTGCCGAGCGGTCGCACGCTCCGCTGATCGGGCTTTGACAATCTGTCACTTCACCCGTGGCGAGTGCACCCGTCACAGTGTGTCCTACCTTTCAAAGGTGGTTGATCCGGTCATTCGTAAGATCGGAGCGCCCAGGGGCTCCGGGTATGGCTGTCACGTGTACGCCGCTTCGACGGCTCAGAGGACTTGGCCGCCCGGAGCCCCACGACGACTCGACCGCCAATGGGGAGACGCGACCCGATCGCTGCTGTAGGACAACGTCGGCGAGGTCGTCTGTGGGATCCAGGTGACGACGAGCTCGCGGAGGAAACGTGCCCGAGACGGCACCCGCGCCCTCACCGCCGCCGGACGCCGGAGCGAGGCCCTGCACCACATCGAGGAACACCGCGGCACGGGCCGGCGCATCCTCGACGGCCGTCAGGTCGCCGTCCTCGCCCGCGCCACCACCGGCGACCTGCCGGGCGCCCTCGCCCTGCTGGCGGGCACCGATTCCGGCGCCCCGTGGGAGGACGCGGTCACCGCCGTGCTCACAGCGCTGTGCCGCCGAGGCGACCAAGGGGCGGCCGAGACCGCGATCAGCCAATGCCTCGCCTTCGAGCCAGCCGACGGACTGGCCGCCTTCACCACCCGCCTCACGCTGACCGCCCTCGACACCGCGGACCCCGACACGCCGTCCGCCCGAAACCTCCTCACCCACCTGACCAGCCGAACGAGTGAATCAGGCGACGGCTACGCACTGCGCGACCTCCTCACCCACGAGGGCGTCCGACGCCGTCTCGACCCGACCCGGGGAGCGGCACTCGAACGGGCTCTCGCCGCCTGCGCACTGGGCTCCGCGACGCTGCCGGACACCCTTCGCGACCGGCTGGAGGACGCCCTCGACCACGCCCGGGGGGTGCTCGAAAAGTCCCCGTTCGACCCGGGCTCGCCCGGAGGAAATCCGCTTGAGCGCCGCATTCGAACAGCACCATCATCAGTCACCTCCGCTCCCGCGGGCCCGGCCAACTCCGGTGAATGAGTGAACACTTGCCGCACCCGTCGCCGACGGCCGGCTTCGCACGCTCGAACACCAGTCACCACTGGAGGTCTTCGTGGACAACCCCGCCGGCCCGACAACCGGCACCACGCCTTCCGGTCGGCCGACCGCGCCGGCCCTCGACACCGAGGAGCCCGTCCAGTGATCGACTTCGACTTCCTCACCGATCTCGCCACGCGCGAAGGCATCGAACGGATCGGCGTCGGCGTCGTGGTCCGGGACGCCTCAGGACGGATCCCGGTGATCCGCAGGTCCCCGCACGACGTCCTGCCGGGCCTGTGGGAGTACCCCGGCGGTGCTCGGGAGGAGCACGAGACGGTACCCGAAGGCGCGGCCCGCGAGCTGGCCGAAGAGGCCGGACTCACCGGCCTGCCGCTGGAGTACGCGCGGCATCTCGACTTCACCAACCAGCGCGGGCAGCGCGTGCGCCAGTTCGTCTTCACCACCGTCGTGCCCGACGGCACCGAGATCGCCCTCTCACCGGACCACGACGGCTGCCAATGGGCGGACCCGAGCGCCCTGCCGCCAACCGGCGACGGGCAGCGCACGGTGATCGAGTGGCTCAGTCGGCGCCTGGGCATCCCGGGCTGGCGGCCCGTCGGCGGTCACCTCACCACCATCGCCCGGCCCAGCTCCTACGGCTGCCTCCTCGTCACCGACCCGCAGGGCCGCGCCCTCGGGATGCGCTCGACCATCAACCCGAATGTGTGGAACTTCCCCGGCGGCGACGTCGAGCACGGCGAGACGCCCTTCACCACCGCCGTGCGGGAGGCCGAGGAGGAGCTTGGGCTTGACCTCGCCGCCGAGAACCCCGACGTGCTCGCCCGGCGTCGCCTGGTCGCCGTCGTCCACGAACAGGCCGGCACCGAGTACCCCGTGCCGATCTGCGGCTTCGTCTTCGACGGTGGCGTCCTCGTGCCCGAGCAGCAGGCCCGGATCCGCCTCGACCCCTCCGAGCACACCGAGTGGCGGTTCGAGACCGCCCACGACTGGGGATCGCTCATGGAGCCGGACCGCTACCGGCGGCTCCTGCAGATCCTGCGCGCCCAGCGCTGCGGCACGGCGCTCTACTTCGAACGACCCGCTCCGGTCGACGATTTCGAAGGAATCATGCTCTTCGCCACCGACCGGGTCGGGCGGGTGCTGATGCACCAGCGCTACGAGGGCCGAGTCCGCAACGCCGAGCCACACAAGTGCGAAGCGCCGCGCTTCTGGCCACTCGACCGACGCCCCCGTCGGCGAGTACCTGCGCTGGGCCCTGGACCACCGGGACGAGGAGGTCCTCGGCTACGCCCGTACCGTCCTCGACCTGCTGCGCGACGCGCACAGCGTTGCGTGAGAACCCCTTCTTCCCTACCTGTTGGAGCACCCATGCAGTCCCTGCGCCAGGCCACCTGCGTCATCGTCCACGACGAGAAGGCCGGCAAAGTCGCCTGCGTCCACTACGCCAACGACACCTGGTCCACGGTCCCCGCCTGGACCGTCCCGGGCGGCAAGGTCGAGGAGGGCGAACGCCTGGACGAAGCCGCCGCCCGCGAACTACGCGAGGAGGCGGGCCTGATCGTCGACCCCGAGGACCTGCGGCTGGTCCACACTATCCAGGTCAAGGCCGGGTGGGACGGCCAGGGCCCGTTCCTGCTCTCCGTTTTCGCCGCGACGTCCTGGCAGGGCGAGCTGACGAACACCGAACCCGACAAGCACCTCGCCGTCCGGTGGATGGACGCCTCCGAGCTGCCCACCCCGATGTTCCCCACCTCCCACGCCGCCCTCACCGCCTACCTCCACGGCGGCCGGGGCTTCTCCACCTACGGTTGGGGGGCCTCGGAGGACCTGCACGCCCTGGTCGGGGCCTGAGATGCCCGGCCGCCACCGCCGACCGCCCACCGGCGAGCAGTCGGCCCTGCCCGCGGACGCCGACCTGCGGCTGCTCGCCATCACCCAGGGCCGCACCGTCACCGACGAGGGCGTCGCCACGTTCCCCGGCGGGCGGCACCCGTACGCCTACCGCACGCTCTACCGGCCCGACGGCAGCGTGGAGCGGCTGCTGGAGCGCCTGGCCCCCGGACCGCTGCAACCGCCCGGCCTCTCTTCCGCCGGCTGACCCGCCCGCCACACCCCCGACCGAGAGGAGCGGCCGTGTCCGCCGCCGACCACTGGAACGACCACTACCAGCAGGGCAAGGCTTCCGGCCCGTCGCCGAGAAGGAGGCCACGCTGCTCGCCGAGCACCTCGGCCCGGGCAGCGGCCATCGGGCCCTCGACCCGGGCTGCGGCACCGGCGAGTACGCCGCCTCTCCACGACCCGGGCTTCACCACCACAGGCGTCGACTTCTCCCAGGCCGCCATCACCACCGCCCAGAACCGGCACCCGGACCGTGACGGCCTCGACTTCCGGCTGCTCGACACCGACCGCGGCGGCCCGGCCCTGCTCCCGCCCGGCACCTTCGACCTCGTCACCTGCCGGTTGTTCCTCCTGCTCGTCGACCTCGTGCCGACCGTCGCCTGTGCACGCCGCCTCCTCACCCCCGGCGGCCGGCTCCTCGTCACCGCCCCGATCGACTCCCGGCCGGCGCGCCGGCCGGGAGTCGATCGGCCGGCGCGCGGCCGCCCGCCGCCACCAGCACCCAGTCTCTTATAAAAAAATGACGCTG
>NZ_JBHJRC010000160.1:0-18507 GCF_042261735.1 Kitasatospora sp. NPDC056327
GGCCCGGGGCGCCGGGCGGGGGACCGGCCCGCGGAGACCGCTTCGATCCGGCGCCCGGATCGTTGAACGGGCATGGCGGACGGAACGGCCGGGGCGGACGCGGCGGGTGACGGCGGATCGGCGCCGATGGTGTGGGCGCTCGCGGTGCGGTTGGTGGCCCTGGGGCCACCGCTCGCGGAGCTGATCGTGGAGATCGCGCCGCGGCTGTACGGCGACTTCGCCGAGAACGCGCTGGACAGCGGGTTCGTGCTGGCGGCCGGGGATCCCCCGGCCACGACCGCGGTGGTGGGGGTGCGCGACAGCGCGCTGACCCGGCTCGTCCTGGTGGGCGGCCGGCAGAGCTGGGAGCCGGGCTCCGAGGTCCGGGCGTCACCCGGCTGGCTCGCGGCGGCCGACGGGCGGAACGCGGTGGCCGTGCTGCTCGTGCCGCCGGGGACGTGGCCTCCGGACCTCATGGACCTGGACCCGGTCGAGGGCACGGAGGCGCTCACCCGGAGCCTGGAGTCGGCCCGGGTGACCGGTGCGGTGCTGCACGGCCTCGCCGGCTACGAGCGCCACGTTTCCTGACGGCTGCTCAGAAACCTTTCCCGGTGGGCCCGGCCGGTGGCACTTCGCCCGTCCGCCCCGCCGTTCCCGCAGGTGGGAGCGGGGTCGTACGGGGCCCCAGGTGGCGTAATGCCGTGGCAACGAAAAACCCGCCGGTGCCGCCCTAGGGTTCTCGCCGAACCCCTTCCCGATTTCCCGGCCCCGGAGCGGCACCGATGAACAGCGAGACCCCGAACCCGGGCGGCGCCCGCCGGCTGCGGGCCGACCGGGCCCGGCAGGTGGCGGACGTCCTGCGCCGCCAGGTGCTCGGAGAGGCGTTCAAGGGCGGCCCGCTGCCCCACGAGAACGAACTGGCGGAGGAGTTCGGCACTTCGCGCAACACCGTGCGGGAGGCGCTGGACCTGCTGCGCGGCGAGGGCCTGGTGCGCCGGGTGCCCGGCTCGGGCACGCTGGTCGTGGCCGACAAGGTGCCGCACGGGCTCAACCGGCTGCAGGGGCTCGCCGAGACCCTGCACGAGCACGGCGAGGTGGTCAACGAGGTCCGCGCCTTCGGCCCGGTCCGCGCCCCCGGACCGGTCGCCCGCCGCTTCGGGCTGCCCGAGGGCGCGGACGTGGTGTACGTGGAGCGGCTGCGCCGGCTGAACGGCCTGCCGCTCTCGCTCGACCTGACCTACCTGGCACCCGACATCGGCGCCGGCCTGGCGGCGGAGGAACTGGTGAACCAGGACATCTTCTGCCTGATCGAGAGGATCACCGGGCAGCCGCTCGGCCGGGCCGACATCGTCCTGGAGGCGGTCAGCGCGGACCCGCACTCGGCCGCGGTCCTCGAAGTCCCGCGCGGCTCCGCGCTGCTGATGCTGGAGCGGCTGACCTCGCTGGCCGACGGCCGCCCCGTCGACCTGGAGTACGTCCGCTTCCGCGGCGACCGGATCACCATGCAGGGCAGCCTGCTCCGCGACGCCGCCGTCCTGTGACCCCGGCCTGATCCCTCGCCGACCCGCCCGCTGCACCGAGACACCGCCACGCCGGGCCCCGAACGGCGGAGGCCCCCGAACACCCGGGCCCCGACCGTCCCGGCCCGTCCGCCCCCGGGCCCCCGGCCCCGCGACCCCGAGGAATCCACGCCCATGGCGCTCGCCGACCACCGCTCCGACGTGCCCGTGACCATCGACGCCTCGCTCTGCATCGACGGCTGCACCCTCTGCGTGGAGATGTGCCCGCTGGACTCGCTGGCCATCGACCCGGGCAGCGGCAAGGCCTACATGCACGTGGACGAGTGCTGGTACTGCGGCCCCTGCGCCGCCCGCTGCCCCACCGGCGCGGTCACCGTCAACATGCCCTACCTACTCCGCTGAGGTTCCCTCCCATGCTCTCCACCGAACGACCGAAGCGTCCGGCCCGACCGAGGCCTCCGGCCCGGCCGAAGCGCCCGGCCGCCGCCCTGCTCGCCGTCGCCACCCTGGTCGCCGCGAGCGCCTGCTCGGCGGCCTCCGCCGACGACGGCACCGTCGAGGTGGTCGTCGGCTACCAGTCGAAGACGATCAACACCGTGACCGCCGGCACCCTGCTGCGCGTCCAGGGCTACCTCGAACAGCGGCTCGCCGAACAGGGCCGCGTGGACGGCCGCACCTACCGGGTCACCTGGCAGGACTACGACTCCGGCGCGCCGATCACCGCGCAGATGCTCGCCGGGAAGACCGACATCGGCTCGATGGGCGACTACCCGCTGCTCATCAACGGCTCCCGCGCCCAGGAGGCCGGCGGTCCCGGCACCAGGCTGGTCTCGGTCACCGGCTACAACCTGCTCGGCGCACTCAACTCCGTGGTGGTGCCGACCGGTTCGCCCGCGCACACGCTGTCCGACCTGAAGGGCAGGAAGGTCTCCACCTCGGTCGGCTCGGCCGCCGACGGCACCCTCGTCCAGGCGCTCGCCCGCGCGGGGGTGGCGGACACCGAGATCCAGAAGCAGAACCAGCAGCCCTCCGTCGGCGCCTCCGCCCTCAAGGCCGGCTCGGTCGACGCACTGGCCCAGTTCGTCGCCTGGCCCGGCGCCGTGGTCTTCGCCGGCGACGGCAGGCTGCTCTACGACGGCGCCGCGCTCGGCCGACCGACCCTGCACGGCGTGGTGATCCGCCAGGCGTTCGGGGCCGAACACCCCAATGTCGTCAGGGCGTTCCTCCAGGCCCAGGCCGACGCCACCCGCTTCCTCAACGAGCACCCGCTGGAGGCGAGCCGCAAGGTCGCCGACGCCACCGGCCTGCCGCCCGAGGTGGTCCACCTCTACAACGGCCCCAACGGCATCGCCACCTTCGCCACCCCGCTGGAGCCGGTGCTGCTCGCCGCGCTCCGCGACGACGCGCCGTTCCTCCGCTCGGTGGGCGTCGTCAAGGCGCTGGACGTCGACCGCTTCGTCGACCCCTCCTACCAGGAACAGGCCGCGCTCCCGGTGATCCAGCCGGCCCGGATCACCGGCACCGACCCGGTCTGCGGACGCCCCGTCGAGGACCCGAAGCTGGCCGGCGAGATCTGGTACGAGGGCGAGGGCGCCACCCGGCCGGCCGCCGATCCGCGTTGCCTGCTGCGGGCGGTGAAGCAGGCCCTCAAGGAGCCGGGCCGCAGGGTCCGGGTCGCCTACGTGCCGGACGCCGTCACGGGCACCCGCTGGTTCGCCGACCAGGACCACTGGGTGCGCGACGGGGAGGCACTGCTGCCGTTCACCACCGAGGACGGCGTGTCCGCCTACCTGACGGCCCACGCGGGCTCCCGCCGCCTCACCTACCGGGAAGCCCTGGAGACGTCGTGACGACGGCCCCCGCCCCGGCCCCACCCCCGCGCCGGGCCCGCCCCCCGCGCCCGGACCGGCTGCTGCGCCTGGCGCGGCGGACGGCCGCCCTGCTCGCATTCGTCGGACTCTGGCAGCTGCTGACCGCCCACCGCGTCCGCATCTGGGTCCGCTTCGACCAGCTGCCGACCGCCGTCCAGGTCTGGCAGGCCCTCGTCCACCGGCTCGGCACCGACGAGTACTGGCACGACCTCGCCGACAGCCTGCGGCGGATCGGCTCCGGTTTCCTGCTGGCGGCCCTGCTCGGCGTCGCCGCCGGGGTGCTGACCGCCCGCTCCCGCTGGGCCGCCGACCTGCTCGGTCCCGTCCTGGAGGTGATCCGCCCGATCCCGGCGATCGCGCTGGTGCCGGTGGCCATCATGCTCTTCCCGGAGAACGAGCAGGGCATCGTCTTCATCACCTTCACCGCGGCCTTCTTCCCGGTGCTGGTCTCCACCCGGCACGCCGTGCGGGCCGTCCCGCCGCGCTGGGAGGAGGCGGTGCGGACGATGGGCGCCGGCCGTGTCCGGGTGCTGTGGAGCGTCGTGCTGCCGGGGGCGCTGCCCGGCGTGGCCGGCGGACTCTCGGTCGGCCTCGGGGTGGCCTGGATCTGCGTCGTCTCCGCCGAGATGGTCTCCGGGCAGTTCGGCGTCGGCTACCGGACCTGGTCCGCCTACACCGTGCTCGACTACCCGGGCGTCTTCGTCGGGATGGCGACCATCGGCCTGCTCGGCCGGGCCACCTCCGGGGCGGTCGAACTCCTCGGCCGCCGGCTCACGGCCTGGCTGCCCCCGGCCCGGCCCGGGCTGCCCGCCGGCCGGCCGCCCGCCCCCGGCGCACCGGACGGCCGGACCGCCCCCGTCCCGGCGCGCCCGCGTACCGCGGCGGGCGCGCCCGAGCGGGCGGAGGCGGGCGCATGAGCCTGCGGCTGACCGCCCGGGGCCTGCGCCTGGGCCACCCCGGGCAGCCCGGCCCCCCGGTGCTCGACGGCGTCGACCTCGACATCGCCCCCGGCGAGCTGCTGACCGTGGTCGGCGCCTCCGGCGGCGGCAAGTCCACCCTGCTGCGCGCCCTGGCCGGCCTGCTGGAACCCGAGGGCGGCGAACTCCTCGCGGACGGCGTGCCGTTGCGCGGACCGGCCGCCGATCGGGCGCTGGTCTTCCAGGACGACGGCCTGCTGCCCTGGCGGACCGTCCGGCGCAACGTCGAACTCCCGCTGGCCGTGCGCCGCACACCCCGGGCGCACCGCCGCGCCCCGGTCGCCGAGTGGATCGACCGCGTGGGCCTCACCGGCCTCGAACGCCGGCTGCCGCGCGAACTCTCCGGCGGCCAGCGCCAGCGCGTCCAGCTCGCCCGGGCCCTGGTCGGCGCGCCCAGGGCCGTCCTGATGGACGAGCCGTTCGGCGCGCTCGACGCCGCGACCCGCGCCGGGATGCAGCGCCTGCTGCTGACCGTCCGCGAACGCGAGCGCTGCACGGTGGTGTTCGTCACCCACGACGTCGACGAGGCGCTGCTGCTCGGCGACCGGGTCGCCGTCCTCGGCGGCGGCACCCTCGCCGCCGTCCACACCGTCCCGCACCCCCGCGACCCCGCCGCCACGGCCGGCCCGGCCCTGCGCGACCTGCTGCTGGAGCAGCTCGCCGCCCCCGGCCCGCGCTCCGCCGGCCCGGAGCGGGACCGGGTTCCGGAGCGGGACCCCGCCCGGGACCCGGGACCCGGCCGTCCCGGCGGCCCGGTCCCGCACTCCGACCGTCCCGGCCCGAGGCCGTCCGAGAGAGGCACCCCGTGAAGATCCCCGACCTCGCCGACGCCCGCCGGCTGAGCTGCGACGTCCTGGTGATCGGCGGCGGCACCGCCGGGTCGATGGCCGCGATCAGCGCCGCCGAGGCCGGCGCGCGCGTCCTGCTGCTGGAGAAGGCGCACGTGCGGCACTCCGGCGCGCTCGCCATGGGCATGGACGGCGTCAACAACGCCGTCGTGCCCGGCCGCGCCGACCCGGACGACTACGTCGCCGAGATCACCCGCGCCAACGACGGCATCGTGGACCAGCGCACCGTCCGCCGGACCGCCACCCGGGGCTTCGCCATGGTGCGGCGCCTCGAAGGCTACGGGGTGAAGTTCGAGAAGGACGAGCACGGTGCCTACCAGGTGCGCCAGGTCCACCGCTCCGGCAGCTACGTGCTCCCCATGCCGGAGGGCAAGGACGTCAAGAAGGTCCTCTACCGCGTCCTGCGCGAACGCCGCCTGCGCGAACGGATCACCATCGAGAACCGGGTGATGCCGGTGCGGGTCCTCACCGCCGGCGGGCGGGCGGTGGGCGCCGCCGGGTTCGACACCCGCGGCGGAGGGTTCGTCACCGTCTCGGCCGGCGCCGTGATCCTGGCCACCGGAGCGTGCGGCCGGCTCGGCCTGCCGGCCAGCGGCTACCTCTACGGCACCTACGAGAACCCGACCAACGCCGGCGACGGCTACGCCATGGCCTACCACGCCGGGGCCGAACTCAGCGGCATCGAGTGCTTCCAGATCAACCCGCTGATCAAGGACTACAACGGGCCCGCCTGCGCCTACGTCGCCAACCCCTTCGGCGGCTACCAGGTGAACCGGCACGGAGAGCGGTTCGTCGACTCCGACTACTGGTCGGGCCGGATGATGAGCGAGTTCGCCGCCGAACTCGCCTCCGACCGGGGTCCGGTCTTCCTGCGCACCACCCACCTCCCGGAGGAGAGCGTGCGGGCCCTGGAGGACATCCTGCACACCACCGAGCGCCCCACCCGGGGCACCTTCCACGCCGGGCGCGGCCACGACTACCGCACCCACGACGTCGAGATGCACATCTCCGAGATCGGCCTGTGCGGCGGGCACTCCGCCTCCGGCGTCCAGGTGGACGAGGACGCCGCCACCACCGTGCCCGGCCTCTACGCGGCCGGCGACCTCGCCTGCGTGCCGCACAACTACATGATCGGCGCCTTCGTCTTCGGCGACCTCGCGGGCACCCACGCCGCCGCCCACCTGCCCGCCGTGCGGGCCGAACTGCCGCCGGACCAGGTCGAGGCGGCGCACGCCCTGGTCTACCGGCCGCTGCGCAACCCCGGCGGGCCGCCGCAGCCGCAGGTCGAGTACAAGCTGCGGCGGTTCGTCAACGACTACGTCGCCCCGCCCAAGACCGGCGCGCGCCTCTCCCTCGCCCTGGAGCACCTGGAGCGGATGCGCGGCGAGATCGCCGCCATGGGGGCCCGGACCCCGCACGAGCTGATGCGCGCCGTCGAGGTCGACTTCATCCGGGACTGCGCCGAGATGGCCGCCCGCTCCTCGCTGGCCCGCACCGAGAGCCGCTGGGGCCTCTACCACCAGCGAACCGACCACCCCGAGCAGGACGACGAGCGCTGGTTCAGCCACCTCAACCTGCGCCGGAACGAGTCCGGGGCGATGGAGTTCCTCACCCGCCCCGTCCACCCCTACCTCGTCCCGGTGGAGGGCCTGGAGCCGCCGGCGCTGCCCGTCACCGTGCTCGGCGAGGTCCACCCGCAGCCGGTCGGCCGCGGCTCCGGCCCGGGCCCGGCGCCCGCCGGCACGCCCGCCCCCGGGACGGCCGCCGCCGCGGCGCCCGCACCCGCCGCGGCCTCGCCCCGGCTGCTCGGACTGCTGCGCCTCGCCGAGGGGCGGCCCACCCTCGGCCGGCTGGAGCCCTACCTGCTCGACCCGGCGGCCGAGGTGCGCCGCACCGCGGTCACCGTCCTCACCGAGAGCACGCCGCCCGGCACCGGTGCGGCGCTGGCCCACGCCCTGGCGGACCGCGACGCAGGGGTCCGGGCGGCGGCGGTGGCCGGCCTGCGCGAGCTGGCCGAGGTGCTGGACGGCCCGGCGCTCGGCCCGGACCTGGAACGCGCCGCGGCCTCGCCCGATCCGGTGGTCCGGGCCGGCGCCCTGGAACTCGCCCGGGTGCTGCGCACCGGCACGGTTCCGCTCTTCAGGGCCGCGCTGGCCGACGCCGCCGTCCCCGTACGGCTCCGGGCCGTGCACGGACTGGTCGCCCTCGACGCGTCCGGCGCGCTGGCGGGCGCCGCCGGGGACACCGCCCGCGAGGTGCGGGTGGCCGTCGGGGAGGGCCTGGGCACGGTCGGCGACCCGGCCGCCGTGCCGGTCCTCGCCGGGCTGGCGGCCGACCCCGACCCGCTGGTCCGGGCCGCCGCTCTGACCGGGGCCGCCGGGGTCGGCTGTCCGCCCGTGCTGGCCGCGCGGGCGGTCGGCGCGACCACCGACCGGGCCTGGCAGGTCCGCCGGGCCGCCGCCGCGGCCCTCGCGGCCGCCGGTGAACTGCCGCCGCTGCTGGCCCTGCTGGGCGATCGGGAGGCGGACGTCCGGAAGGCCGCCGTCCGCGCGCTCGCGCCGTTCGCCGCCGGCCCCGAGGTCACGGCGGCCCTGCGCGAGCGGCTCGCCGACGCGGACGCGGACGTGCGCGCCTACGCCCGGCTCGCCCTGCGGCCCCGCCCGGCCACCCGGGCCGGCGCCGCCGTCCTGCCGGAGGCCGTCCTGACCGCCATCGCGGCGGTGGGCTCCGAGGACCGGGCGGCGGAGGAGGGCCGCTGACGGCCCCGGCCCGGCCGGCGGAAGGCCCTTCCGGCGGGGCGCCGCCGGGACGCCCACGGCGCGCCGCCCGGGCCCCGGCGGGTCAGCCCTGTTCGACGCCGAGCGCCGCCAGCAGCTCCTCGCGCAGCGCCGCGCGCCCGGCCGTCCCGGCCCCGGCCGGCGGCCGCAGGTCGTGCGAGATCCGCCCCCCGTTCAGCACCAGCACCCGGTCGGCGAGCGCGAGCGCCTCGTCGATGTCGTGGGTGACCAGCAGCACGCACGGCCGGTGCCGGTCGCACAGCCGCCGCAGCAGGGTGTGCATCCGCAGCCGGGTGAGCGCGTCGAGCGCCCCGAACGGTTCGTCCAGCAGCAGGAGTTCGGGCCGGCGCACGAGCGCCCGGGCCAGTGCGGCCCGCTGTGCCTCGCCGCCGGAGAGCACGGCGGGCCAGTCGCGTTCGCGCCCGCCCAGCCCGACCTCGGCGAGCGCCTCGCGGCCGGTGCCGGCGGCGTCCGGGCCGGTCAGCCCGAGCACCACGTTGTCCAGCACCCGGGCCCACGGCAGCAGCCGGGCGTCCTGGAAGACCACCGAGACGCGGTCCGGGACGTCGACCTCGCCGTGCGCCTCGCCGCCCCGGCCGGCGTCGCCGCCGTCCAGCCGGCCGAGGGCCCGGAGCAGGGTCGACTTCCCGGAGCCGCTGTGGCCGAGCAGGGCGGTGAACTCGCCGGCCGCGAGGTCCAGGTCGACGCCGTCCAGGACGCTCCGGCGGCCGAACACCCGGGTCAGCCCGCGCAGCCGGACGGCGGGAGCGGGTCCGGCCGCGGTGCCGGTGGTCAGGCCAGGGTGCGACGCCATGCCAGCGCCCTCCGTTCGATCAGGCGGACCAGGGTGTCCGAGAGCAGTCCGAGCAGTCCGTAGACGACCAGGCCGACGACGATCACGTCGGTGCGGCCGAAGGTGCGGGCCTGGGTCATCAGGTAGCCGATGCCGCTGGAGGCGTTGATCTGCTCGCTCACCACCAGCACCAGCCAGGAGATCGTCACCGACATCCGCAGCCCGGTGAAGAAGCCCGGGGCGGCGCCCGGCAGCGCGACCCGGCGCAGGAACTGCAGCGGCGTCAGGTCGACGGTCCGGGCGAGCTCCGCGTACCGGGGGTCCAGACCGGTCAGCCCGGCATGGGTGTTGAGGTACACCGGGACGAGCGTGCCGAGCGCGACCAGGATCACCTTGACCTCCTCCCCGATGCCGAACCAGAGGATGGCCAGCGGGACCAGCGCGAGGATCGGCAGCGAGCGGACCAGCTGCACCGTGCCGTCGATCAGGGCCTCGCCGATCCGGCTGAGCCCGGCGGCCAGCGCCAGCAGCAGCCCCGCCGCGACCCCGGAGCCGAGCCCGAGGACGGCCCGCTGGAGCGAGACCAGCAGGTGCTCCTGGAGTTCGCCGCGCACCACCAGGTCGCCGAACGTCGCGGCGACGTCGGCGGGTGGGGCGAGGGTCTGCGGGTCCAGCAGACCGGTGGCGGAGGAGACCCACCACAGGGCGAGCAGCAGCAGCGGGCCCAGCGCGCGGGCGAACGGCCGCCGGGGGCGGACCGGGCCCATCCGGCGCCGGCGCCGCTTCGCACGGGACGGCGGGGCGGGGCGGCCGGGACCGCGGGGGACGGTGGGCGCTGTCGCGGCGGCCACGGCGGTCCTCTCGGTGGGGGCGGGCAGGGGAGCGGGTCCGGGCACTGACACGGTCAGCCGGCCAGGGCGGCGCGCTGGACGGCCTCGAAACGGCCGTCGTAGGTGCCCGCCACGTCGAGCTTCCCGGGCAGCGCCCCGGCGTCGGTGAGCACGTCGGCGATGGCCTGGTGGTCGGCCACGGCCTGCGGGTAGGCGGGGAAGGCGGCGGTGCCGGTGTTCCGGAAGACCTGGGCACCGGTGGCGGCCGGGATGTTCTGCTTCTTCACGTAGTACTGCTCGACCCAGTCCGCCTCGTTGGCGTTCTGCCAGGCCAGCGCCTTGGTCCAGCGGGCGGTGAGGTCGGCCAGCGCGGCCGCCCGGGCCGGGTCGCGCAGGGTCCTGCCCGGGGTGATGAGCAGCAGCAGGCCGCTGGTGAGGTCCTTGTCGTCGGTGATCTCGTGCGCGCCCTTGTCGGCGTTGGGCAGCAGGTACTTGGAGGCGAGCGGCTCGGTGAGCGCCGCCGCGTCGATCTGGCCGCTCTGCAGGGCGGCGGGGATGTCCAGCACCTGGAGGTTGACCAGGGTGACGTCGGTGGTCCTGAGCCCGGCCCGCTTGAGCGCGTTGAGGACGGCGGGCTGGAAGGTGGTGCCCTCGGTGTAGGCGATCCGCTTGCCCTTGAGCTCGGCGACGGTCCTGGCCGGGTTGCCGGGCGAGGTGACCAGGTGGACGGAGGAGCGGCTGGTCTGGGCGACGCCGACCACCTTCACGTCCTGCTGGGCGGCCTGGGCGAAGATCGCCGGGGTCTCGCCGACGATGCCGAGGTCCAGCGAGCCGGCCCGGAAGGCCTCCAGGATCGTCGGGCCGCCCTGGAAGGCGCCGTAGGTGAGCCCGTACGGGGTGTCCCGGTCCTGGCCGGAGGCCTTGAGCAGCATCTCCAGCTGGGCGTTCTGGTCGCCGATCCGCAGCTCGGTGCCGGCCGGGACGGCGGTGGGCAGCGCCTCCTGCGGCGCGGGCGGCGCGCCCGCGGTGGTGCCGGTGCCGCTGCCCGTGGAGGCGCAGGCGGTCAGGGCGAGGGCGAGGGCGGCGACGGCGAGGACGGCGGCCGGACGGCGGGGGCGGTGCATGGGTGAACTCCTTGGTGGTGACCGGGGATCGGGGCCCGGGTGGTGCGGGGTGCGGGGCACCCGGCGGCGGTGACGAGGGTGACGGTGGGCGCGGGGGCAGGCCGGGCGGCGCGCCGGGCCGGGGAGGCGGCGTGGTGCGGTGCGCTCGGGTCCGGCGCGGTGCGGCGGGAGAAGGGGACGGCGGGGCGGCGGTGACCGCCCGTCGGTCACGGGCGCGCGGGGGAGGGCCCGCCGGCCGCGCCTGCGGGACATCGGCCGGTCGGCGGGCGCAGGGCGTCGAGCGCACCCCGTACCGTGCCGCCGCCGGCCGCGAGCGCCGCGAGCGCGTCGGCCGGGCCGGTGCCGGCCAGCAGCAGCACCAGGGCGGCCTTGAGATCGCCCCCGGTGGCGCCGAGCGCCGAGCGGCAGTCCTCGGGGGCGGCGCCGGTGGCCTGGCCGAGCAGGGTGACCGTGCGGGCGGCGAGCTTCCGGTTGCCCGCCGCGACGTCCGTCATGAGGTTGGAGTAGGTGCGGCCGAGGCGGACCATGACCGCCGTGGAGAAGCCGTGCAGCACCAGCTTCTGCGCGGTGCCGGCCTTCATCCGGGTCGACCCGGTGATCGCCTCCGGGCCCGAGTCCACGCAGACGTGCAGATCGGCGAGCGCGGCGAGCGGGGCCCGCGGGTCGGCACTGACCAGGACCGCGGTCGCGCCGGCCGTCCGCGCCGCCGCCAGGGCGCCCGCGACGTAGGGGGTCCGGCCGCTCGCGGCGAGGCCGAGGACCACGTCGCCGGCCGTCACCTCCGCGAGCGCGGCCCGGCCGGCGGACTCGCTGTCCTCCGCGCCCTCGGCGGCCGTGGTCAGCGCGCCCGGGCCGCCCGCGAGGTGGACCCGGAACCGGCCGGGCTCCAGCCCGTAGGTGGGCGGGAGTTCGGCCGCGTCCAGCACGGCGTACCGGCCGGAGGAGCCCGCACCCACGTAGTGCACGGTGCGGCCGGCCCGCAGCGCGTCGACGGCGGCGTCGACGGCTCGGGCGAGCACCGGCAGGGCGGCGGCCACGGCGGCGGGGACGAGTGCGTCCTCGGCGTTGACCAGGCGCAGCACGCCGAGCGCGTCGAGCCGGTCGATGTCGGTGGTGCGCGGATTGCGCGCCTCGGTGGGCGGGTGGTGCACGGGAACTCCCGAGGACGGTGCGTGCGGCGCGGCGCGCGCGGCCCGGAGACGGGCGTGAGCGGTCGGCGGGCACGGGGGCCGGGGTGCGGCCGGGAACGGGCGGCGCGCGGCGGCTGCGGAGCCTGGGCGCGGGGGTCAGCGAAGCGGCGCGAGGGCCGGACAGGCGGCCGTGGTGACGCGGCAGAAGTCCACGTGGGCCCGGGTGGTGAGAGCGGCGGTACGGGGCACGGCGCGGTCTCCTTCCCGGGGCACGGATGGCACACTTCGGACACACCCGGGGGTTGACACCCGTCGGGATGTCGAGGATTCTCGCACAGAACTCTTCGGATGTGGAAGAGCAACATCGGTGGCCGCGGGCCCGGGAACGGGCGGCGACGGCAACAGACCCGTGGAAGGGGTGCCGTGGACCGGACGTCGGCCCAGGCTCTGATCGTGCGACTGCGGGGCCGACTGCCCTCCCTCTCGCCGGTCGAACGCGCCGTCGCCGAACGGGTGCTGGCCGACCCGGCCGGCGCGGCCTCGTTGAGCATCGGCCGACTCGCGGCGGCCGCCGGGGTCTCCGACACCTCCGTGACGAGGTTCTGCCGCACGCTCGGCCTGCGCGGGTACCCCGACCTGCGCCTCGCCCTCGCCGCCGCCCAGGTGGCGGCCGAGGGGGAGTTCGCCGTGCGGGTCGGGGCCGAGGACGACATCGCGCCCGACGACGACACCCGCACCGTGGTGGCGAAGGTGGCCCGGCTGAACGCCCGGGCGGCCGAGGACACCGCCGCCCAGCTCGACCTCGCCGCCCTCGACGCGGTGGTGGGCGCGCTGGCCGCCGCCCGCCGGGTCGAGGTGTACGCGGCGGGCGCGGGCGCGGTGGTCGCCGCCGACCTGGAGTACAAGCTGCAGCACCTCGGCCTGGTCTGCGCCGCCCGGTCGGACGTGCACCGCGCCCTGATGGGGGCCGCCCACCTGACCGCCGCCGACGTCGCCGTCGGGATCTCCTACTCCGGCCGCACCGCCGAGGTCCGCGACCCGGTCGAGGAGGCCGTGCGGCGCGGCGCGACCACCGTCGCCCTCACCAGTGACCCCGGCTCGCCGCTGGCCGGGGCCGCCGGCCACGTGCTCACCTTCGCGGGCCGGGAGAGCGACCGCCGCACCGGGGCGACCGTCAGCCGCACCGCCCAGCTCACCGTCGTCGACTGCCTCTACGTCCGCCTCGCCCAGCACCTCGACGGGCGCGCCGCCGACGCCCTCGACCGCACCCACCACGCCGTCACCCGCGCCCGTGCCGCCGACCGTTCCCGTGCCTGAGCGCCCGGCCTCGCCACGGCCGGTCCTGTCCGGCGTGCCGTCACCCGACCGTGCGTCCCGCACGGACTCCCCGCCCGACCGCCCCGTTCCGCCCCCGCCGTCCCGTCCTCCCGCGCCCGCTCCGTCGGCGGCGCCGCGGCCGGCCGGGTCGGCGGGGGAGTGCTGGGTGGTCGGGGTGGACGTGGGCGGGTCCGGGATCCGGGTCGCGCTGGCGCCCGCGCGGTGGCCCGGCGGGCTCGCCGGAGCGCGGACGACCGAGGTGGCCGCGGCCGCGCGGGTCTCGCCGGCCGCGGGCGGGCAGGACGCCGAGGCGCTGCTCGGCCGGTTGCTGCCCGCGATCGACGGTCTGGCCGCCGGACTGCCGCCCGGGGCGCGGATCGGGGCCGTCGCCGTCGGCGCGACCGGGATGGCGCTGCTCGGCCGGGACCTCGCCGCCCGGCTGCCCGGCCCGCTCGCGCGGGCCACCGGGGCCCGGCGCCTGGTGCTGGCCGGGGACGCGGTCACGGCCCACGTGGGTGCGCTGGGCACGGACGCCGGCGTGACCGTGGCCGGGGGCACGGGTCTGGTCGCGACCGGTCACCGCCCCGGCGGCGGCTGGCGGCGGGCCGACGGATGGGGGCAGCTGCTCGGGGACTGCGGCAGCGGCGGCTGGCTGGGCCGCGCCGGCCTGGAGGCGGCACTGCGCGCGTACGACGGGCGGACCGGCGGCTCGCCCGCGCTGCTGGCGGCGGCCGAACGGCGCTACGGCCCGGTGACCGGCCTCCCCGCCGCGCTCCAGCCCCGTCCCGACCGGGCCGCGCTGCTCGCGGAGTTCTCCCCGGACGTCGCGGCGGCGGCCAAGGACGGCTGCGCGGTCGCCGCCGGGCTGGTCGGGCGGGCGGGCGAGGAGATCGCCGCCACCGCGACGGCCGTGGCCACCGCGACCGGACTCCCCGCGCCCCACCTGGCCCTGACCGGCGGCCTCTTCCGGCTCGACCCGCTGCGCCTGGCGGCCCGCCGGGCCCTCGCGGACTCCCTCCCCGGGGCGCGGCTGCGCGATCCCGACGGCCCGCCGCTCCTCGGCGCCCTCCGGCTCGCCGCCTCCGCCGCGCTCTCACCGGACCTGCCGTGGCCGCTGGACCCCCCGCTCCTCGACCTCCTGGACCACCTCGATTCCGACCGGCGGTCCCGTTGAGGTGGCTGCCGTGAGTCGGGCCGGAGCAGGAAGTCGGCCCGGCCGGCTTTCCGCTCCGGCACCGGGCGGGCCGGGGTGCGGCCGGTGCCCGAGGGGCGGTTGGTGCGCCGGGGGTGGGACCCGTGCGAACGAATCATTCCGATGTCACCCGCCGTTGGTCATGAGAAAACAAATTTCCCGGGATGCTGAAATACTCCTGAAATAGAACAGCAATATGGTGCGACCGGTGCCGTTCGGTTCTGTTCGAAGAAATCGAAACCGCCGCGCGCTGGATCGTGAACGGCCGGACCGGACCGCCCGCCCGGCGCACGCCCGTGCCCGCCGACCGGGGACGGGGTCGCCGCCGCTGTCGCCCAACCCGGACGGGACGTTCGCATCCACGCAGGTCGAAGCGGATTCGCCCGGCTCCCGCCGCCGGCGCCGGAAGCCGCTCCGGCGCCCTGCCTACAGCACCCCGGACCCACGGACGCAGAGCGGTGGCGCGGCACCGAGCGCCCGGCGCCCGGTAGGTGGCGGAGTGCGATCCGGGGGCGTGAAACCGTCCGGACGGGCGGAATGCGCGCCGTTGCGGAGAAGTCGCCACCGACCCACTATTCGGATGGTCTTCTCGACACATGGAATGTCCACCTCCCGGGGTACGCGGCCACCACGAGCGCCGCGCCCTCCCCGGGGCCGGCCCCGCCGGCACCGGCGTCACCCCTCACCGTTCCGCCCCCGCAGTACCGCTCGGCCGCCCGGGGACCGGCGCGTGCCGTCCAGCGCCTGCCGTCCACCGCTGCGCCGTTCACCGCTGCGCCGTTCACCGCTGCGCCGTTCACCGCTGCGCCGTTCACCGGCGCACGACCGTCGCCGCACGACCCACCGTCGTGCCGGCGTACCCGCCGGCACCGCCGGCCGTCCCGTCCCGCCGTCCCGTTCGTCGCCGTACCCGTGCGTTCCGCAGCCCTGCCCTCCCTACGGGCCCCCGCCTGCGCTCCGCCGCTCCGCCCGTCACCGTCCCGTCGTTCCGCCTGCCGCCTGCCGCCTGCCGCCTGCCGCCTGCCGCCGTCCCGCCGCTCCGTCCACCGCCGTCCCGCCGCTCCGCCCGCGTCGACCCCTGCCACGAGGAGGGTTTCCGTTGGACAACCGGTACGAGGCCTACGCCTACGCCGACCCGCTCTTCTACGACTCGCCCCGGCGCTGGGGAGCGCACGAGGAGTTCGCCGCCGTGACCCGCCCCCTGCCCGAGGGCTGGGAGCACGGCGACCTCGAAATGTGGGCGGTGGTGCGCCCCGTCGGCGTGCGAATCCCGGACCAGGGCTGGAAGATCCACGTCTCCTCGTGCGCCGGGACCGCCGAGGAGGTGCTGGAGACCGTCCACGCCTACTGCCTGCGCGAACGGGTGACCTTCAAGTTCCTGCGCGGTCTGCCCATCCTCCAGGTGCAGAACTCCAAGTACGCGCCGCGCGGTTCCAGCGGGAAGTTCTGCACGCTGTACCCGGTGGACGACGCGCAGCTGGAGCGGTGTCTGCACGGTCTCGGCGCGCTGCTGGCCGGCTACCGCGGTCCGTACATCCTCAGCGATCTGCGCTGGCAGCAGGGTCCGCTCTACCTGCGGTACGGCGGGTTCGCCGAGCGGCACTGCCGCAACGAGGCGGGCGAGCGGGTCCTTGCGCTGCTCCGGCCCGACGGGCGGCTCGTGCCGGACGTGCGGGGCGCGGCCTTCGCCGTCCCCTCCTGGGCGCCGGTGCCGGAGTGCATCGCCCCGGCGGTGGCCGAGCGGGCGGCGCACCGGGACACCGGACTGCCGTACACCGTGGAGCGGGTGCTGCACTTCTCCAACGCCGGCGGCGTCTACCTGGCCCGCGACGGGCACGACGGTCCGCCCGTGGTGCTGAAGGAGGCCCGTCCGCACGCCGGGCTGGACCAGCGCGGCGTGGACGCGGTGACCCGGCTGCGCAACGAGCACGCCGTGCTCGCCCGGCTCGCCGGTGTGCCCGGGGTCCCCGCCGAGCACGGGGTGCTGACGGCCTGGGAGCACGAGTTCCTGGTCCAGGAGTACGTGGCCGGGCAGTCCCTGACCGAGTGGCTGACGGCCCGCTATCCGCTGATCCACCCCGACGCGGACGAGGACGCCGTCGCGCGGTACACCGCCGACGCGGTGGCGGTCGTGGCGCAGGCCGAACGGGCCCTGGCGCGGATCCACGCCCGCGGCATCGTCTTCGGCGACCTCCACCCGCGGAACCTGATCGTCAGGCCGGACGGCGAGCTGTACTTCATCGACTTCGAACTCGCCAGCGGTGTCGAGGACTTCATCCGGCCGGCGCTCGGAGCGGCCGGGTTCACCGCACCGCCCGGCCGCACCGGGACCGACATCGACCGGTACGGGCTCGCGGCCCTCCGTCTGTGGCTGTTCTACCCGCTGGTCCAGCTCACCGCGCTGGACCCGGACAAGACCCCGGAGCTGGCGGACGCGATCGAGCGGCGCTTCCCGGTGCCGCCCGGCTACACCGACGAGATCCGCCGGCACCTCGCGCGGGCGCCGCACGACGGCCGCACGCCCCGCCCCGAACTGGAGGAGGGCCGCGCCGGGGCCCGCGCACTGCTGGAGGCGCCGGTCGCCGACTGGCCGGCGATCAGGGACTCGCTGGCCGCCGGGATCGCCGCGGCGGCCACCCCCGACCGCACCGACCGGCTCTTCCCGGGCGACGTCGCCCAGTTCACCCACGGCGGGCTCGGGCTGGCGCACGGAGCGGCCGGCGTCCTGTACGCCCTGCACGCGACCGGCGCCGGGGTGGACCCCGGCCACCTGCGGTGGCTGGCCCGCGCCGCCCGGCACCGCACGCTCCCGGCGGGCCTCTACCACGGCGGTCACGGCGTCGCCTACGTCCTCGACCTGCTGGGCGAGCGCGAGCAGGCCCTGGGCCTGCTGCGCGCACTCACCGCGGCCGGGGACCGCGCGACGGCCGCCGACGGCGAACCGCCGGCGCCCCCCACCCTCGCCTCCGGCGGCCCGGGGATCGCGCTCACCCTGCTCCACTTCGCCCGCGCCGCGGGTGAGGAACGGCTGCTGGACGAGGCACTGGCCACCGCCATGAGCGCCGCCGTCACCTGGGAGAAGACCGGGAGGGGTGACGCCGGACGACGCGCGGGGCTGCTGGCCGGCGCCTCGGGCGCGGCCCTCGCGCTCGTCCGGCTCCACGAGCACACCGGGGACCGGACGCTGCTCGACCGGGCGGAGACGCTGCTGGAACTGGACCTCGACCGCTGCGTCACGATGGGCGACGGGACGCTCCAGGTGGTCGACCGGCGCCGGGTCCTGCCCTACGTCGAGACCGGCAGCGCCGGGATCGGGCTGGTCCTGGAGGCCCTGCTCGCGCACCGTCCGGACTGCGCCCCGGCCGCCCGGCGGGCGCCGATCCGCCGGGCGGCGGAGCCCGAGTTCGTCATCCAGCCGGGGCTGTTCAACGGACGGGCCGGGCTCCTGGCCCACCTCGCCCGGACCGGGCGGGGGAGCGGCGGGGCGGACGCCGGGCCGGTCGACCGGCACCGCGCGCTGCTGGCGCTCCACCTGGTGCCGTTCCACGGTCACCTCGCCTTCCCCGGCGACCAGTTGCTGCGGTTGTCGACGGACCTGGCGACGGGTTCGGCCGGAGTGCTGCTGGCCCTGGGCACAGCCCTGGCGGGCACCCCGTTCCTCCCGTTCACGGACCCGACCGGACCCGCCGCCGCGCCCGGCCCCGCCGCGCCCGGCCCCGCCGGCCCGGCCGCCGGCCCCGGCACGCCGCCGCACCGCTGACGCGGGCACCCCGGCACCGACCGAACCCCCGGAACCGACCGAACCCCGCCGCCGGGCCCACCGGCCCGCGGCCCCGGGCGCGACCCGCGCCCCCACAGTCTCCCGGCCGTCCGGCCGGGTGGTTCACCGCGAAGTGAAGGAGAACGTCATGGCGATCCTCGACCTCCAGACCCTGGAGCTGCCCGAGACCGAGGCGGCCCCGATCGACGACACCATCGCCAGCACCAGCTCGCTGAGCGTGCTGAACTGCGGGACCAGCACGGTCAGCACGCTGCTCTGCCTCTGATCCCCCGCGCCGCCCCCGTGGGCGGCCCGTAGGGTCGGGCCGGCCGGGCGGTCCCCGGACCACCCGGCCGGCCTCCGGGCCGCGGCGGCCTCCGCCGCGGCCC